>JAISKT010000205.1 GCA_031261295.1 Candidatus Symbiothrix sp.
TCCCATTTCCGCCCGTATTTTTCCCCAGGTGGAATGACTATCTCCATTGGCAAACTCAATTAAATCCAAAGCATCCTGAATATAAGGGCCTAAATCCTGAACCGGCACATGGGCTTCCGATTTATCGTTCTGAAACTGGCAAGCCAATCCGCAACTCAGCACGGGCAGCGGTTCCGCTCCTATTTCTTCGGACAACAGGAAAAATTCATAAAAGCCCAATCCGTAACTTTGATAATAATCGGGATACAAACGGTGCGGGAAAGTATAATTCCAACGGTTTTCGTTCAAAGGACGATTTTCGACCAAACCGATCGTGTTCTTCCAATTGTAACGGGTAGCCAAATCGGTTCCTTCCACAATACAACCGCCGGGGAAACGAAGCGCTCCCGGATGAATATCGGCCAAGGCTTGCGCCAAATCTTTGCGAAGCCCGTTTTCATGCCCTTGCCAGGTATCTACAGGAAAAAGGGAAATATGTTCCAAATCCACCGAATTAGGAGAATCTAAAAAGATACGAAGTACTGATTTTGCTTCGGTTAATTCCGGCTTCAAAATGATTTGATATTTTTTCCATTCTTTGGAATCAATGGTCAGAGTCTGAGTAGCAAAAGCGTGAATTTCGCTATTGCTGTCGGGTTTTACCAATTCGATCCGCAAGCGGGAAGCATTGGTTCCTTCCGGTAATCGCGCCCATACCGAGAAACGGTAACTTTCCCCTTTTTTTACTCCAATGCCAAAATATCCTTCATTTTCAATGCCGGTACGTTTATGCGGATGACCGGGGTCGGACAAGCGAACATAATGCGGATTCCGTTCAAAAGGGCCGTCATCGAGCAAGGTCACTTTGCCGAAAGTGTTCCAACCCATTAGATTTTGCGGAAACTCGAACGAACGGTTTTTGATTAATTCGGCATATAAACCGCCATCCGCAGCATAATTGATGTCTTCAAAAAACAAGCCGTACATAGTCGGCTGTATCGCCGCTCCCGGTTTTTGGGTATCAATAAACATTTCATTGACCTGTGCAGTTGCCGTCCATCCAAAGAACAAAGCAAAAGCAAAAAAGAGTGTTTTGCAGTTCGTCATATTATTCGATTATTTGATTCTTTTTCCCCAAATAGAGCGTCCGTTTTTATCCAGACCGGTGAAAAGAATGGTTGCTTTTTCATTTTCCCAATCCTGTCCGGGAAAAACAAAGATATTGTCAATTTGTTCATTTTCCAAATCTATATTCAACAGTTGTTTTTGTTTGGAAAAATTCCATTTTCCTTTTTCTTCAATCTTTCCGTCCTTGGTAAATACCAGATGCACCGACCGGTTCCATTCTTTTTCATTCAGTCCGCCTTCGCCGGAAAGCACCTGTCCCGCCTCTAATTTGCGCTCCCGGACAGGTTCCAGCACCCGTATCACTTCCCATTCGCCGATTAAATCCGCCGAATTAAATTGTTGCTGTTTACTTCCGGTATATCGTTCGGGCGAAACGACCGGCCAGCCGTCGGGAGTAAAAAACACCTGCCGCACATGCAGATCCATCATCGCATTTTGAGGAGATAAGCGCGCTTGGTGAAACATGAAAAACCGTCCGTCTTCTTCCCTCAACACCCCGCAATGCCCTGTACCTGCCCATCCCGGATGATTATCGAATTGATAGGGAGCTGTCAATATCGGAAAATTATTGGTAGTGTCGCTTAAATTTTGTCCGTTAAAATCGAAGTAAGGGCCTTCCGGCTTGTCCGAGCGACCTACCCGCACATTGTAGGTGGTCATCAAAGGATCGTAAGAAACAAACAGGAAATATTTTTTCAATCCGGGATGATAAATAATCTCCGGCGCCTCTAAGTTGTCTATCCGGTAATTTGCCCGGCGGGCAATCAGATGTCCCTGGTCGCCGGCTTGCTTAGTTAAACCGGTTTCCGAGTCCAATTCCACGCCATACAATCCGCCGAAGAAAGAACCGTAGCACATCCAGATTGTACCGTTTTCCGCATCCGTAACGATGGTTGGGTCGATGGCATTCATCCGGCTTTCATCATCGGTTTTCACCACACAACCTTTTTGTGTCCAAGGCCCTTCGGGAGAAGCCGATTCCGCCATTCCAAGATAAGAAGCTTTTCGTCCGAAAGCCGACACACAATAATACAGCCGGTAAATATCGTTGTGTTGGGTAATATAAGGCGCCCAAATGTTCGCAGCTCCTTTGCCATCGGCATGGCTGCGCACCCATTGCACGGCTTCGTCCGGAATTTCGGGGAAGGCCCAACCGGTAAATTCCCAGTTCACCAAGTCTTTGGAACGGCGCACTTGGATGTATCCCAACGGAACGGGCCGCTCTTTGACTTCGCTTCTTCTTTCCGAAAAATCGAAATAAATGGCATCGGTGGAGTACATATAATAATATTCGCCCAGCTTTTTACAAGCCGGATCATGGACGTTGTAAGTACCCCAATCCCGGTAATTTTCCATTTTGGATACGGACTTATAGTCGTCTTTCCATGGATTTGCGGAGTTAGACGGAACAAAGGCGACTTGTTTGCTGCAAGACAGAAGAGAAAGCAGTGCGATAAACCCTGTGAATACTATTTTATTCATGGTATTATTCAATTTTTGCAAAAATACGATTGTTGCAATGTCTTGCAGGTAGATTATTGAATAATTATGGTGGACAAAACGAATAAGCCAAAAAAATGATCGGGTTATTTAATTTCCCAGTGACCTGTTTTATCTGAACCCACACGGGCAATTATTCCTTTTTCCTTTAATTGCCTTATATTATTTTCAATAGTACGAACCGGTTTTGACAGTTTCTGTGCCATTTCATAAGTCCTGATATGTGCATTTTCCTTTATTAAAGAAATAATTTCCTTTTGCGTTTCATTTACACCACCATTTACACCACCATTTACACCACCATTCTGTAATTTTACAGTATCATTTACACCACCATTTACAGGAGCAACAAAACTAACATTCAATTCTCTGTTTTTAAGGATATTATTTTCACCCAAAAGCAGGTTTGAAAGAAAGCGAACAAGATATTTATCGGTTCTATGAATTCCCTGCGTTATATTCTCATAATTTGCGCGAACAAGGGCGTTGCGGAAATACCACGAATGTGCTGCAAACAAATCATTGCTTATATCCTTAAAGCCGAGTTTATGAAGATATTTTATTAAAAATACCGCTGTTGTTCTGGTGTTTCCCTCGCCGAAAATATGGATTTGCCACAAATAAGCAACGAAATGTGCTATGTGTTCTACGACTTGCTGTTTGCTTAATCCTTTGTAATTAAATGCTTTTTCTTCTTTAAAATCATATTCAAGCGTTTCCCTTAAATTGATAGCGCTTGCATACAATACCGTTTCGCCGTTCAAAACCCACTCGGATTTTGCGATATTGTAGTCGCGTATTTTGCCTGCAAACTTGTAAATTCCGCTAAAAAGCCGTCTGTGAATGTTCAGATATTCGGCGGGTGAAAACGAAAATGTTTTTTCCGACAATATTTCGGCTATGGCGGCAGAGACTTTATCGGCTTCTTCGGTTCGGTCATTGGTATTTACTTGCCTGTCGGACAAAGTTTTATAATAGCCGTCAATACGGTTTTTTACTTCGTCAAAAGTAATATCGCCTTCAATATTTTGTTTGGCGGTTTCAATGAGATAGGCAGACGGTTTTAGTCCGTCAACCTCTTGCAGACCAATAGCCGTTTGCCAGATATAGCCCTTTTCTTTCTGCTGGGGTTCGCCCTGCCGGATATATTCTTCAAAATTGCTCATGATATTTTTTTATTATCCTTATCTTTTAATTGCTTTATTACTTTGTCAAAATCGCTTTCAAGCATTTTCATTTCTCTTTCACGATAAATTCCAAATTCTTTTTCGGCTTTTTCTATCGCTTGCCGATGAGAGATTTTTGAGATTGTAGTGATTAATTTCTCGTTTCACTTGTTGGTTGCCTTCGGTTTGAACTAACAAGAATTTCTTGTGAGTTGCTTCGTCGGCGAGTTCCTCATCTCGCAAAATTCCATCAATGTGCTGACTTACATTTTGTTGCGTAGTATTGTAGATTTCCGCTAACTGTTTTTGCGTAATCCACAAATCTTCTTCGGCAAAACGCACCGAAACATTTGTAATGCCGTTATCGTCCTGATACAAAATGATTTTATTGTCTTCTGATTTTTTCATTTTATTTCCCTCCTTCTATTATTTTTATTTCTTCATCCGGCACCCCCGCATAAATATCGCAAGCCGCCGTTTTATTTACATCCAATCAAAAATCAACTTCCAATAAATGTCCATTTGTTTTGAGCCAGTCTTTTGCCTTTTGATAATCAGGGACTTGTATTGAAAGAATATTCCAAAAGGTTGGTGTATGATTACTTTCAATTAAGTGAGTCAATTCGTGCACAACAATGTATCTAATAACAAACAAGGGTGCCTTAACAATACGCCAATTAAAATTCAGATTGTTTTGAGGAGTGCACGATCCCCAACGATACTTCATTTCCGATATTTTACATTCATT
>JAISKT010000211.1 GCA_031261295.1 Candidatus Symbiothrix sp.
GATGAATGGCTGATTGATTTGTGGAACAGTACAATTGAAAAGAAAGATATTGTATATATTGTTGGCGATTTTGCCTTTGGTAACAAGCCTTTGGTTGAAAAATTGCTCGGCAAATTGCATGGGCAGCAAACTTGCCCGCGAATGTGGTGGATTTATTCCTCTGGAAAAGCTTTATGAACATTTTTGTAATATAGCCCAAAACGACAATTTTGCAAAATACGTGGTGGAAAATCGGGAACGGAATCCAATATAAATATGAATTATCGCCGGTAAATGAAAATTACCGGCGATAATTTTCTAAACATATATCTTCTTTGCAGTCTTCCAGAGTGTTTATTTCCGATCTTTAAGATTATTGACATGTCCTAATAATCGCTCAAAATAAGCAGTCATTGTTTCGCCTTTTTTAGCCGGAAAAGTTTCCACGGATAAAATGAAATTATCAAGCAAGGCATCATATTCTTGAAATTTTTCACGCATAATATTTTCATCGCCGGTTTCCCAATAATGACTTTCGTCATCCATTTTAAATTGCTCAAAATATTTATCATTCAAATATTTGAATAAATTGATTATTAATTGATGAATGAAAACACCGGCATATTGAGTCTTGACGAAATTGTTATAAATGCAATACCGGTTAAGTTCATTTGTAGATTCAGCGAAAAATTCGACACCATGAGGGTTGACCATTACCCCATTAGACAAAAAAGCGATACAAACTGTTTCGCAGTTAGTTGGTGTAAAATGAATCCCATATATCTTCTGAAAAGATTCTTTTTCTGCTAACGTATTATTTGGAAAGCACGTTTCATACGTGCAGTATTTCCATCCATAAATTTTTGAAATGTCTTTAATTTCTTCAACCAACAGAGGTAGAGAGTCTGCATTTTTAATTCGACCACTGTAATAAATACTTAATCCCATAGTCTTTTTGTTTACAAAAGTACAAAAAAAATATTTTTCAAGGGGCTGTTCATCCGATTTTATCAAATAAGGAAGTCATAAACGATAAATATTCGCAAGCCGAAAACAAAATCGAAAACAAAGGCTAAGACCTCCCAATTAACCAAGTCAAAGTCATTTTTGAAATTTGATTGGGAGTGATTTTTTGTTTTAAATAAATGTTTTGGGTAATAACATACTTATCGTTTATGCAAAGACAAGATTAACATCCTATAAGATATAAGTTCTCATCACCTTCCATGAATTGTTTTTTTAGAGTGTATTTAGAAAGTTAAGCACCGATTCTAAACTGTTGGGAATCACTATTTTCAGATTAGCCATTTCCTTGGTTGCTTTTATTTTATCCGCATTGAACTTGCTTTCTTCCTTGTCTTTCAATTCTTTGTAATCAGAAAGAATCGCCTCGTGTATTTGATTGGCAATCAGATTCATTTCGGTTACTCGTTCCTGCAATTTATGTTTGATCGCATTCAGTTGTGCGGACACTTCCCTGTGTTTTCGTTGTAATTTGAAAAGCAGATTATCTGCTTCTTCAATCGTAATCGCAGGCGTTTTCTTCACAATAACCACGGTATTTCCGTATTCTTTAATTTCAGAAGAATTGGTTGTACAATCCATTAAGGCTGTTCTTGCCAAGTCGTAGGGTGATTTTGAATGAATGAATTTACCGATTACAGACGCTTCGGCTTCGAGCGAAAAGTATTCATTTCGTTCTTTGATATTCAATTCGGCAAGTGCATCTTCGACTTCATATTCTGTGTATTCATCTTTTAAGAATCCGAATTCTTCCTGCTTGGCTTGGATTGCTTTTAAGTAAAAATCTTCTTGACTGATACTACATTCAAAGTCTTGCTCTTTTAAAAGAATCAATTCATTATTTTTCGCTTTGATGGCTTCTCTTAGATAAGCGATTAAAGAATTAATCTCAGCGATTTTAGACAATTTATTCAGAATATCTTCTTCGGATATTTTAACACCTTCTTTTAGGATATGTGTATTTGCTCCATTAAAGTCCGTAACGGAAGAAGTTACGAAGTTAAGGGAATCTAAACTCTTGTGAGTGGCTTCGATATACTCTTTACCCATGTTGCAAACATGATTGGCACTTGACGAAGTGATGCCTTTTTCTCCAAAAAACACTGCATTAATTTTTTTCATCGTTATTTAATTTTATTAATAATTATTTCTTTTTTGCTTTTCTTCCCATGCTTTAACTTCCTCTTTCCAAACAACATTGTATGTTTCATCAAGCCGATTTTCTGCAATAAGTTTTTCAACGCGCTTTATACGTTCTTCTTCAAGCCAAATAGTGAAATTGGCATAAGGGACATGAAAAGAAGTTCCGTCACCAAACATCATCCAATCCCAAGTAGCACCGAATTTCCACTCTTCGAGTTCCCTATATGTATTTCCCCGCTGATAATTATCATAAATAATATACAACGGACAAGCGGTTGCTCTAAATTTTTCCGGCGTTATTTCAAGGTCTTTTACTTGAATCAGCTGACCGACACCGTGTTCGTGATATATCATCTTGTTCTCATACAAATTTTCAAACAAAGGTGCAAATACTTTGTATCTAAATTCTTTATCACCGGGAAAATGACCGAAATCCCCATCCGGATATTTTGCTTTTAGTTCTTTGTATGTCATAATTTTAAACAATTAATATCACTAAACTTTCTGCAAAGATACGACCCCGCTTCCGTCAAATAAATTGCTACTCCAATCGTATGCAACAATCGTTATATTTTCAAGTAATGTTTGTTGAACAAACAATCGCAGAAAATAATTCTTCCACCATTGATGGTTTTGTCGGTAATATCGTCCACGCGATTGTGTCCGACAATTTGCGTATATCCT
>JAISKT010000255.1 GCA_031261295.1 Candidatus Symbiothrix sp.
CTCAAGATGAGATATCCTTCATGAAGGGTCGTCATAGACGATGACGTCGATAGGCTGCAGGTGTAAAGGTGGCAACATCATAGCCGAGCAGTACTAATTACCCGAATAATTGTCTTGGAGGAAGAAATTGAAAATGGAAAATTGAAAGTTGAAAACGAAACATTCAACCGTCAACGCTCCATTTCATCAGAAAACAGTTCTAACCTGTTCTTGTTTTACCTTTATGTTATTCAATTGAAAATCGAAAATCAGGAATTGAAAACAGTTTTGCGCTTCGCGCCGTTTTCCACTTTCCACTTTCCATTTTCAACTAAAAATCATTCAGGTGGTTATTGCGCCGGGGATCCACCTCTTCCCTTTCCGAACAGAGTAGTTAAGACCGGTCGCGCCAATGGTACTGCATTTTGTGGGAGAGTAGGAAGCCGCCTTTCTTTTTTATTAAACCTGTTAAGTCTTCATGACTTAACAGGTTTTTCTTTTTAAAAACTAATGAATAGAATTATTTGTTTGATAATTAAAGAGTTTTCATTTTTTAATTATTATAATTGTAATTGTTTTTCGAAATAAAGGATTACAGGTAATTTGCTTTAAACTGCTGAAAATGAGAAAGCGAGGATATATTCCCCGCTTTTAATGTTTTCACAACGGAATAATCCTTATTGTGAATTACTTCAAAAATTGTATGACAAAAATATACATTTTTTTTGAATGTCACAAATTAAATCTTACTTTTACGTTTTTATTGTTAAATCATAGGTTTTTATGAAAAAGATACTTGGATTGGATTTGGGAACCAATAGTATTGGTTGGGCTGTTGTTTCAACAAATGAAGAAGAAATACTTGCGACCATTGATGGGGCAGGTAGTCGTATTATTCCAATGAGTCAAGATATTTTGGGAAATTTCGATGCTGGAAATTCGATTTCCCAGACGGCGGAACGCACCAGTTATCGTGGAACTCGTAGATTGCGTGAACGGTTTTTATTGCGCCGTGAGCGTTTGCATCGAATATTGAATGTCTTGGGATTTTTACCCGAACATTATTCTGCACAAGTTGACTTTAAAAGGCGATTGGGGCAATTTTTTGAAGAAAAAGAGCCCAAAATTGCGTATAAGGAAATTTGGAATGAAGTAAAAGACAAGGCTGAATTTGTATTTCTCTTTCAAGATTCGTTCAACGAAATGCTTGAAGATTTTAAAGCAAACGGGCAAGATATAAAAATTCCTTACGATTGGACAATTTACTACCTTCGTAAAAAGGCTCTTTCAAAAAAAATAAAAAAAGAAGAATTGGCGTGGCTGTTGTTAAATTTTAATCAGAAACGAGGTTATTATCAGTTGCGTGGTGAAGAGGAGGAAGAAAATCCCAACAAATTAGTGGAATTTCATTCGTTGAAAATTGTTGAAGTTGTGGCAGATGAAAAACCTAATAGTAAGGGAGATTTGTGGTATTCTCTTCATTTGGAAAACGGATGGATTTATCGGCGTTCCAGCAAAACACCTTTGTTTGATTGGAAAGATAAAGTTCGCGATTTTATTGTTACCACGGATTTGAACGATGACGGAACTGTAAAAACCGATAAAGAAGGAACTGAAAAACGCTCATTTCGTGCACCGAGTGAAGATGATTGGACTTTATTGAAAAAGAAAACTGAAACAGAAATAGAAACCAGTCATAAAACTGTTGGTACATATATTTATGAAACTTTGTTGCAAAAACCTACTCAAAAAATACGCGGCAAGTTAGTTCGTACTATCGAACGTAAATTTTATAAAGACGAATTAATTACTATTCTCAAAAAACAAATTGAGTTACAACCGGAATTGTTTACCGAAGATTTGTATAATGATTGTATTCGGGAATTGTATCGCAATAATGAGGCACACCAACTTATTTTGAGCAAGCGCGATTTTGTTCATTTGTTTGTTAATGATATTATTTTTTATCAGCGACCTTTGCGAAGTCAAAAGTCAACTATCGGAAATTGCACACTTGAATTTAGAATACATAAAGACAAAAATGGAAACAAAATCAAAGAGCATCTGCAAGCCGTACCAAAATCCAATCCAATCTATCAAGAATTTCGCTTGTGGCAATGGCTTTTTAATCTAAAAATTTACAGAAAGGAAGATGCTATTGATGTTACTTCACAATTTATTGCAGATGTTACTGATAGGGAAAATTTATTTGATTTTTTGAATGACAGAAAAGAAATCAAACAAGATGCTTTGGTCAAATATGTAATAGAAAAAACAGGACTAAAAGGCAAAGCTCTCACAACAGAAATGGCAAAATACCGGTGGAATTATGTAGAAGATAAAGAATATCCCTGCAATCAAACAGGTTCACAAATCAGAAACCGATTAACAAAGGTCGAGCATGTTCCTGTCAATTTTTATACTCCTGAAACTGAACAAAATCTTTGGCATATTATCTATTCCGTAACGGACAAAAACGAATTTGAAAAGGCCTTGAAAACCTTTGCAAATAAACATAATTTAGATGAAATTTCGTTTGTCGAAAACTTTAAAAAATTTCCACCATTTAAAAGCGAATATGGCGCCTATTCCGAAAAGGCTATAAAAAA
>JAISKT010000289.1 GCA_031261295.1 Candidatus Symbiothrix sp.
AAGATGACCAGCCGTTGCATGCCTTAACTTCTTTTTCCACGTATCCGGGTGTTGATTTTTCCATTCCGCAAACGATTACTTATACCGATTTTAAGAAAGTAGAACGCATAAGGGAAGGCAATTATGACCTTTCGATTGCGTATGGAGTGGACGAACAGCGTATCAAATCGGAATTGACCACTCCGGCCGGAAAATTGGCCCGTTATTACATGGGCGACTACGAAGAAGAAGATAACGGTAGTAATATCCGAAAAATTCATTATATTTGCGGCGGTAACGGTTTGGCGGCCTTGTATATTCAAAATTCTTCAGGGAAAGATACCTTGTATTATGTCCACACCGATTACCAGGGTTCTTTGATAGCATTGTCATTGCCGGACGGAACAGTAGCCGAACGTTATGCTTACGATCCGTGGGGCAACCGCCGTAATCCCAACGATTGCTCACAAGCCGATACGCGCACAGCATTTATCGTCAACCGGGGATATACCATGCACGAGCACCTCTCGGAATTCAGTCTGATTAACATGAACGGCCGGGTGTATGATCCACATATCGCGATGTTTTTGAGTCCCGATCCGTATGTGCAGACGCCGGGAGATTGGCTGAATTATAACCGGTATGGGTATTGTCTCAATAATCCGTTTAAATATACAGACCCTGACGGAGAATTTTGGCAATATGTTATTGGAGCTGTTGTAGGAGGTGTAATAAATCTTATAGGCAATTGGGACAATATTGATAATTTTTGGCAGGGATTAAGTTATTTTGGAGCAGGTGCGGTAGCCGGAGTAGTAACAGTCTGTGTTCCAAGCTCCTACGCATTGATTTCAGGCGGATTATCAATGACAAATTCGGTACTCCAACAAGGATTTGCAAGCGATTGGCAGGAGATTAATTTTGGACAAGTTGCTCTTGATAGTATAATAGGATATAGTACTGCGTATATAGGAGGTCAATTTTCAAAATCGCTCTCGGCTCCTATAGGCAAACTACTTGGTGGTATCAAGTCTCCTCTTTTGACTAATACGCTTACAAGTCAACTGACCGGTACCGCTTTTGGAGCATTTGTAGGTGGACTACAAGCTATGTCCGACGATGATCCTAATTCAGATTTTTGGGATGGCGCATGGAAAGGAGCAAAATCAGGATTTATTAGTAGCACAATTAGTGGAGTAGGATCTGGACTACAATATTCTATTGAAAATAACGTAAATGCTTTGACGGGGAAATATAATAAACCACTATATCATTATACAACAGAAACAAGAGCAGATATGATTATGAATTCTCAGTTGGGTATTGATGAAAACAGTTGGACTTATTTGACTCCTGATGGAACTAAAACTCCACTTCAAGCGAAAATAGATTTAGCGCTACCTAGTGAAAATGCAGCTGAATCACTAATACTTGTAAAGCCAAATTCTATTTATCCTCAGGATATTATACTTCAAAGAAGTGTAACCGGAAATGTTTATGGCAGAGGCGGCGGCGGATATGAAATGATTTATAATGGAACGATAAATACAAAACATCTTATAAGATTAAAATGAAATATTATGAGAATGATAGATGCAAACATTGTTTTTTCAAAAATAAGTTTTCAGGCTGATATTGATTACCATACTTATCCGAGATCAATATATGAATGTCCGGTTTGCAAAAATAAACTATCGTTCAATATGCATGATTTTGACAAATACGCATTAAATACGAAAAGTATATTTCCTCTTGAAGAACAGGAGAGAATAAAAAAATTTGCAAAGAAAAAGGATCTGAAAAAATCAAATTCATTCATTGATTTTTACTGCCCTCAATGTAATATGCCAACAAGAATTTACTATTTGACATGGGCAGGAGGACGTTATACTGGTGGTCATGAGTTAGAATTTATTGTGATTGATTGTTTAACCTGATAGATTGTTATACTAATTACAGCAGAATTTATGTTAGAAAGGCAAATAAAAAAAATTAATTTTCTGGGTTATTAAACCATGATAATATGCAAGAACAATGTGCAGGAATGACTGTGAATGAACGTCTTTATGTAAGTAATTATATGAAATATTTTGATAAGGCAGTAAAAAATAAAGACGTGAATACTGTTATATCCATACTAAAAAAAATAGAGATAGATGACGAATCAATACATTCAATTCTAATTAGATTAAAATTGACAGGTCGTATAAAAGTATTATTTTTTCTCTTTTAATATTTGTTCCAATAAGTTGTATTTTTCATCTTTTTCTTTAATTATCCGTTCATAAAGCTCTCTCACAACCTCTATTGGATTAAAAGTGCATTTGTAAGGTGCAATATAACTTACGGCTTCATCCTGAAATGTATTGGATACGATATTAATCGCTTTTTCTTCGTCAAAGTTTTTAATTGCCTCCACCGGGATATTCAATTCTTTTGCAATTTTCTCCAGCAGTTCATCATCCAATTTTTCCATCGTTTCATAGCGGGAAAGGGTTTGTTGGGATTGGCCCATTTTTTTCGCCAACGCATCCTGTTTAATATTCAATATCTCGCGCAAGCGTTTTACATTCTGTCCGTGATGTACTTTTCTTTGAGGCATTGCATCTATATCCATATCTGTATGTTTTTGTTACAAAAGTATAAAAAAATAGAAGATTGAAAGAATAAACCGGAATAATTTATCCAAATCTTTCAAATAGTCTTAGCCTTCGCGCCCAAACCGGGGGCTAATTGAACTAAAAACTAAAAGCTAAGAACTAAAAGTTGGCTGACGCAAGCGGAAAACGATGCAAGATACATGACGAATGCTTACGGCGGAGCCGTTGCATTATTGTAGTCATTCAATCAGCCATCCCAACCAAAAACCGCGGAGCGGTTTCATTATCGTATTGATTTTCATTTGATTATAATGCAACCGCTCCGCGGTTGTGGGTGGGATGACTGATTGAATGACTACAATAATGCAACGCCTCCGGCGTAAGCATTTACCGTGCACCTTTGTACCGTGTACCGTGCACCCAAAAGGCTCAAATCGTGTACTTTTGTTATTTTTATGTTATCTTTATGTTATCTTTTTCGATGACAGGTTTTTTCGTTTTTTTTAGTGGGGTATTCTTCTTATTTTTGTTACAAATTAAAATTCAGGATAAAATAACACACAAATTGCTATGGCAAAAATAACGGTAAAAGATACAGAAATAACCATAATTTCATTTGAAGAAAAAGATTATATCTCTTTGACTGATATGGTTCGGAACATTGAAAATGGTTTGGCCCTTATTGAAAAATGGTTACGGAATAAAAATACCATTGAGTTTATTGGTATATGGGAAGAAATGTACAATCCGCATTTTAATTCCCCCGAATTCGAGGGAATTAAAAATTCAGCCGGACTAAATCGTTTTATCCTTTCCGTAAAACAATGGATAGAAAAAACGAACTCAATAGGGATAATAGCGAAAGCCGGGCGATATGGCGGAACTTATGCGCATAAAGATATAGCATTTGAATTTGCTTCGTGGGTATCACCACAATTCAAACTTTATTTGCTCAAGGAATTTCAGCGTCTCAAAGAAGATGAACAAAAAGCGTTGGGATGGACAGCGAAGCGGGAACTTTCCAAAATTAATTACCATATCCACGCATCCGCAATCAAACACAATCTTATTCCGGCAGAACTGACACCGCAGCAAATTGCAGTCATTTACGCCAGTGAAGCAGATGTTTTAAATATGGCATTGTTCGGCAAGACAGCCAAAGAGTGGCGCGAAGCCAATCCCGATTTGAAAGGAAATATCAGGGATTACGCCACAATCAATGAATTGATTTGCCTGTCGAACATGGAAAATAGCAATGCTGTTTTTATTAACGAAGGACTTGCACAAAGCAACCGTTTGATAAAATTGAACAGAATCGCTATTCAACAGATGAGTGTGTTACAGGAAGTAGAAAACCGGAAATTATTGAAATCGTAAGGACGAACTTATATAAATTCGTGTCTGAAATGATTGTTTTAGACATAAATTTTTTCGTTTTTCAAGTCAGACGCAGGGTAATTAAAAACCGACACACTATAATGGCCCAACAATTCGGTGAATGCACGTTTTGACATATTGGCAACCTCAGCCGCCTGACCAAGCGATAACTTACCCTTCTCATACAAACTGCTTGCAAGTATCATATAAATTGCAAAGTACTTTTCTCTGATCATTGCATCTATATCCATATCTGTATGTTTTTATTCTTAAACTTTTAATTCTACACTATCTTGTAATATTTCATAAACAAAAGGGTCATCACTATCAAAATCGTCTTCTCGAAAGGCATGAGGCTCTATTTGCAGGTCGCGATCGCTACGCAATTGCATTAAATTTACTTGCATATCGAACAGATTACTAATCTCCCGCATGACGACTGCTACATCTATATCGCTACCGGAATGTTGTTTTCCTTTAACATACGATCCGAAAACCAAAGCACGACAGAGCGGATATTTCCCGCTTACCGTGTTCACATACCGCTGAGCAGCCATTACAGCCTCTCTTTTATCCATGACCGTAGATTTTTTATGTTGTCTATCCATTTATCCGAAAAATCGGGAGTCGTTATCAGATGACGACAACCAATATTGAAAAACTTTTTCTACATCTTTTATGTTATTATCTGCATTCATTATAAATTCTCTTTTTCATAATCTCAGGTATTAACCTTTTTCTTTTAGCATTTGTTCCAACAAAACTATCTTTTCTTCTTTTTCTTTGATAATTCGTTCATAGAGTTCTACCACTTTTTCTATTGGATTAAAAGTACATTTATAGTGTGTAATATCATTCCCAATAGATGCTTCTTGAAATGTATTAGATACAAAATTAAGCGCACCTTCCTCCGTAAAGTTTTCGATAGCCTCTACCGGGATATTCAATTCTTTTGCAATTTTCTCCAGCAGTTCATCATCCAATTTTTCCATCGTTTCATAGCGGGAAAGGGTTTGTTGGGATTGGCCCATTTTTTTCGCTAAGGCATCCTGTTTAATATTCAATATCTCGCGCAAGCGTTTTACATTCTGTCCGTGATGTACTTTTCTCTGAGGAATTGCATCTATATCCATATCTGTATGTTTTTGTTACAAAAGTATAAAAAATTAGAAGATTGAAAGAATAAACCGGAATAATTTATCCAAATCTTTCAAATCGTCTTAGCCTTCGCTCCCAAACCGGGGGCTAATTGAACTAAAAACTAAAAGCTAAGAACTAAAAGTTGGCTGACGCAAGCGGAAAACGATGCAAGGTGATGACGAATGCTTACGGCGGAGCCGTTGCATTATTGTAGAAACAAGATAATTCCTCCAAACCAAAAACCGCGGAGCG
>JAISKT010000369.1 GCA_031261295.1 Candidatus Symbiothrix sp.
CCTATTGGAATTTCGGAATATACGCTATCGAAATTGCTGCCGGAGAACTTCAAATCTTCACTACCGTCCATTGAGGAGATAGAAAATGAGTTAAATAATGATGTTAATAATAAATAAAAAGCTAAATTATTATTTAATAGTCATTAATGAAGTTTTGGATTTGGAAATAGAAGGCACAAAATTAGATATTCCTGCTGTCAAACCCAAAAACAACAAGAAGTTATCGTTGGAAGATATGATAATGATAGACAATGATAAGAAACAAAAGTTTGAATGATATGGAAAATTTTGCTAATTTTACAAAATTAAATTTCACTTTAAACAAAATATTATGAATACTGAAATTATTTATGCAATCAAAGAAAAGAAACTAATCCAATTTGACTATGATGGAGAAAGTCGAACTGTTGAGCCTTATTGTTATGGTCTCACGACAAAAGGGAATGAAGTTATTCGAGCGTATCAAGTGGATGGATATAGTTCTTCAGGGAGAATGGGTTGGAAATTATATGATTTAGCTAAAGCTGATGATATTGAAGTATCTGACGAATCATTCGAAGTAAGAGATGATTATAAAAAAGGGGATAAAGGGATGTCAACTATATTTTATGAATTGTAAAAACTTTAGTCAGAATGGAAAGATACGCAAACAAAAATGGCAATTCGCCGATTACTCACTATCTGATAGATAGTGACAAAATTACAGTGTGGTTTAAAGGTGGTAAATCCTATTCTTATAGTTATCGAAAAGCAGGAACAAGTAATGTTGAAACAATGAAATCTCTTGCTCGTAGTGGTTCTGGATTAAGTGCATATATTACGCGGAATGTAAGGTTTGATTATGATTAGCAAAATTGAATCTATAAATAATTTTCAAGATTATATTGTTTTTATAGACGACCCTATTTCAAGTTTAGATGGAAATCATATTTTTCAAATTAATTCTTTATTAAAAGAAACTTTTTTTGAACAAATCCCAGATACTGCTCAGCCGACACAATTAATGTGGAGAATGAAATGCAAACAATTATTTATTTCTACCCATAATTTTGAATTCTTTAACTTGTTAAAAGATTTGCCCAAGAGCGGTGGTCTAACCAATAGGAAAGAAAGTAAGAATAGAGAATCTCGATATTTTGTATCAAGGAATAAGAATGGTGCTTTGGTAGAGAATTTACCCAGTGTATATAATGATTATCAGTCTGAATATCAATATCTATTTAGTGAAATTGCAAAGTTTAATAAATCTAAAAATCAAAATACTTATCCTCAATTATTTCTATTGCCAAACATTTTAAGACGTTTTGTTGAGATGTACACATTAACAAAATATCCTGTTGCCGATGAAGTAAATATTCGTGCAGATAAAGTATTTGGGATTGAAAAATCAAAGAGAATCTTGAAACCATTACACTATTTTAGTCATTTTAATAATATTGATAGAATTGGCAAACAAAGTGAATTCATTGTTGATGTTGGAACTGCCTGTAAAGAATTACTTCAATATATACAAAAGAAAGATAAACTACATTTTGAGGCATTACAAAGTATAATATAAATAATTATGTCAACAATAAAATTAAATCAACAACTCAATCGAGTTGAAATAAAAGAGTTTGAAATAGAGAATCCAATTGTATTCAACTATTTCAATAATTTATCGGCAAATGAACGTGATGATAAATTATTACGAGCTATATATATTGGCGTATTAGCCTTAATGGAAGATAGAATTTCTGCATTTCTGTCGAAGACTTCCAATGAGTTAGGGACTGAACTTGAGAGCCTAAAAATGATTTTTGAGATGAAAAAAGAACTCTTTTATAAATCAACAATCAAAGGTATTTTAGCTGAAGATGAAATTGCAGAGTTCTTAAATGAGTATTTTCAGGAAAAAAAATTAAAAGACAGGGCCGTTTTAACCGGAAATATTGCAGGAAACATTCATAAAAACAAAACAGGGGATATTATTTGTGAGATTAATGGAAATGAAGAACTTCGGATTGTTATCGAATGTAAATTTGATAAAAGCATTCGCTTGGGAGATATTGATGCAAAAGATATTTTCACAAAAAAAACAGACACAGCATGGAGTCAGTTAATTGAAGCTCAAGCTAATAGAGATGCCAAAGTTGGTATTATAGTTTTTGATATTTCATTAGTTGATAGTTCTATCCTCAAATGTTTTGACAATGTAGGATATATTCCAAATGTAGGATTTATTGCAGTCATAGATTCTCAAAAAGGAAATTATTCAAATCTTGCGATTGCCTATATGTTAGCCAGAGATATAGCTATGAATGCTACGGAGATTGAATTAGACAAAAATTTGCTGACAATACTTGTAAATAGAATAATTAAGGATATAAATGATTTTACAATAATAAAGAATTTGGTGCTTAACAATATTGAAAACAATAGGTCTATTTTAAAACAGCTTGAAAAATCTGTGTTATTGATGGAGTTTAATCAAGAGTACATGAAGAAATTTTTGCAAGATGGCACTTTGACAAAAAAAGATTTGCTTGATTATTATTCAGGAGAAACCGTGAGAGAAAAATATAAATTGATAGAGAACGACATTAATAATATTTAAATTTACACCTTATTTTACACCCTTTCGAAACATAAGCGCCTGATTTTCAACTGAAAATCAGGCGCTTATCGTACCCAGAGCCGGGATCGAACCGGCATGGAAGTGAATCCACTGGTGTTTGAGACCAGCGCGTCTACCCATACCGCCATCTGGGCGTCTTTTTACGGCTGCAAAGGTAGAAAAACTTTTGAATATGACAAACACTTGAGCGCTTTTTTATTATTTTTGTGCAATATTAATCTAATTCAGTATCCCGGATGAAACAACAGATTGTTCGTTGTACACAGATAGAAAAGGACTTAGCTCAAATTTTGAGAGAATGGAGTTATGACGGCTTGTTCCTTTTAACCGACGAAAATACGCATAAACTTTGCCTTCCCCTGCTCGAACCGGTTCCGGAAATCCGGTTGGCAAAGTCAATCATCATTCCGGCAGGCGACGAGCATAAGAATATTCAAACATTATCCAACGTCTGGGAATTTCTTTCACAAAATGGAGCCAACCGGAAATCCCTGTTGATGAATCTGGGCGGCGGAATGTTGACCGATTTGGGCGGATTTGCTGCGGCGACTTTCAAACGGGGAATTCGCTTTATCAATATTCCGACAACGCTTTTGGGTGCGGTGGATGCGGCTGTAGGTGGAAAAACCGGCATTAATTTCAAGGGCTTGAAGAACGAAATCGGCGCTTTTGCGCCCGCTCTTGCCGTACTGATTGATTCTAATTTTTTCAAAACATTGGATCATACGAATTTGCTTTCCGGTTATGCCGAAATGTTGAAACATGCGCTGTTGTGCGGTGGGGATGGTAGAGACGTGGCGCGCCACGTCTCTACACCGGATAACCAATTGAATGAAATCTTGCGTTTTGATTTTGAAAAAATAGATTACCAAAAATTAAATGATTTGTTGTTCGAATCGGTAAAGGTCAAAGAACGGATTGTGGAACAAGACCCTACCGAACAGGGAATTCGTAAGGCGCTGAATTTGGGACATACTTTTGGACACGCATTTGAAAGTTTGTCTTACGAAATCAACCGGCCGGTTCCGCACGGTTATGCGGTGGCTTGGGGGACTGTTTGCGAACTCTACCTTTCGTTTATTAAATGGGGATTCGACAAAAATTGCTTGCTGAAAATAACCCGGTTTGTCAAAGAAAATTACGGTACGTTCGCATTCGATTGCTCGCAATATCAACATCTGTATGAATTGATGCAACATGACAAGAAAAATGAATCCGGGCTTATCAATTTTACTTTATTAAAAGCAATAGGAGAAATTGAAATCAATCAGACCGCCAGCCAACGGGAGATTGACGAAACGCTGGATTTTTATAGGGAATATTTTGGGTTTCAATGATGAATTAGAATCTATTTTAAAAAGAGAGCGATGCAACGGTTTCTATCTTTTTTGCATCTTATTTATATATTACAAATATCATGAAAAGGAAAATTTTTATTGTGTTTTTATCTGTTTTCGCATGGTTAGGGTGCGAGAAAACCGAAGTAGATGCGCCCGAAATCGCAAGCGGAATTGTTGGTTATTGGGAAGAGTCTCAATACGAGGAAAGTACAAACGGAAATAAAGTCATTTTGTATCAGCGTATTGATACGTTCAATGAAAATAGAGGGGGTATCCGTTTTTTGAACGACATGACACTAATTGAGCGAAAAAATGCAGGTTGGTGTGCTACACCGCCCATTGCTTATGATAATTTTAATGGAAAATATCAATGGGAAGATAACGGTACAATTATCATTGACGTTGCCTATTGGGGCGGAATGGAACAGCGCACGTGGAAAATTATTAATCTGACAACCACAATTTTGAAAATTGAAATTTTGTCGCAAGAGATTATGTCCGGGGTACCGGAAATTTGATGACTGGCAAGCCGAATGGAAGCAATATTGCTCGTTAGTTAAAACGCTTTGAATCCCATAATTTCCCGTACATCTTTCAATGTTTTGCTTGCACTCTCGCGGGCTTTTTCCGCTCCTTCTTTCGTCACCTTGCGCAAGTAAGCATCATCGTTTTTAATGTCGATAATCCGTTCGCGGATAGGAGTGGTCACTTTGATAATATCTTCGGCCAACTGTTTTTTCAGGTTGCCGTACCATTTTGTTTCGCCCGTATTCCAAAGGTTGTCGTAATAAGCGACCACTTCGGGTGTGGAA
This sequence comes from Candidatus Symbiothrix sp., assembly GCA_031261295.1. Taxonomy (GTDB): domain Bacteria; phylum Bacteroidota; class Bacteroidia; order Bacteroidales; family Azobacteroidaceae; genus Azobacteroides. The sequence continues at coordinate 4,770 of JAISKT010000369.1, forward strand.
ACCACTTTCAGAATTGTAAACAGGTTTTCAATATACTCCGGTTTGGGCGTGTTGATGCCTTCCGGGCCATTGTCCGTCAATGCTTTTTTGACTTTCTTTTCAATTTCTTTGGGTTCATCCATCAGGTAAATGGCGTTGCCTTCCGATTTTCCCATTTTACCGCTTCCGTCCAATCCGGGAATTTTGATTAATTCCTGTCCGAAAATATAAGCGGTAGGTTGTTTGAAATAATCGACTCCATATCTGTGGTTAAAACGATTGGCATAATTGCGCGTAATTTCCAAATGTTGTTCCTGGTCTTTGCCCACCGGCACATAATCGGCATTGTGAATCAAAATATCGGTGGCCATAAGTACGGGATAAGTCAACAGTCCGGCATTCACATTATCCGGATTTTGCCTTACCTTATCTTTAAAGGATACGGTTTTTTGCAATTCTCCTATGGGGGCAAGCATGTTTAAGAGCAGGTACAATTCCGCAATTTCCGGGACATCACTTTGGATATATAGGGTCGCTTTTTCCGGGTCCAATCCGCAGGCTAAATACTCGGAGAGAATATTCCTCACGTTGACATGCAACAATTTAGGGTCGGGATGCGTGGTCAGGGAATGCCAATCGGCAATAAAGAAAAAACATCTGTTTTCTTCCTGCATTTTCAGGAAGTTGACCATTGCACCATAATAATTTCCCAAATGTAAATTACCTGTCGGACGAATACCGCTCAATACTGTTTTCATAAAATTAAAAATTAAAGTGCAAAGATATAATTTTATGGTAAACAATCCATATTTTTACTTACTTTTGCCACTCAATTATTTCAAATGATTTCAAAAGAATTTTTATTATTTTTCTTTTTACTTGTTCCGTTCTTTTCTTTTGCTCAAACAAGAACAACTCAGGGAACAATTACCGATGCTCGTTCAGGGGAAAGCCTGCCGGGAGCTACGGTGTATATCTTGGAAACAAAAAACGGAACCGTTTCGGATGAAAAAGGGCAGTATGCCTTGCCGCTTCCGGCCGGAAATTATACCTTGCGGTTTTCTTATGTGGGTTATGAAAATAAAGAATTGAAAATCAATGCCAATTCGGCGCTTATTCAAAATATTAAACTAAAATCCAATGGTTTATTACAGGAAGTGATTGTTTCTACTCAAAAAAAAGACAACAATGTTACCAACCTTACCATGGGCATGGAAAAATTGAGTATCAAAGAAATCCGGTTGCTGCCGGCCATGATGGGCGAAGTGGATATTCTCAAAACCCTGCAATTGTTGCCGGGCGTTCAATCGACTTCCGAAATAAGCACCGGATTCAGTGTGCGCGGCGGTTCGCCCGACCAGAATCTGATTGTATTGGACAATACTACGGTATATAATCCGGGGCATCAAATGGGATTTTTCTCTGCTTTCAACAATGATGTTATCAGCGGAATTGAACTGTACAAAGGACATTTCCCTTTCCGGCACGGCGGGCGGTTGGCTTCCCTCCTGGAAGTCAAAACGCGGGATGAAATTCCTTCCCGAATCAATGCTACGGGCGGAATCGGAATTATCTCCAGCCGGCTGATGGTGGAAGGCCCCTTGGGAGAAAAAACCTCCTGGGTGGTGGCCGGTCGCCGGACGTATGCGGATTTATTTCTCGTTTTCGCTTCCGACAAAGACCTCCGGGATGCGACTCTTTATTTTTATGATTTGAATGGAAAACTCACCCACCGTTTTTCGGAAAAAGACAAATTGGAATTGAACCTGTACAACGGTTTGGACAATATGGGGATGGTTGTGGGCAGTTTTAATTATGGAAATACAGCTTCGTCCCTCACCTGGAATCACGTGTTTTCCCCGACTCTTTTCGGAAAATTCAGCGCGCATTATACCGGTTATCATTACGGCCTGGCTTCCGATTTGAATGGGATGGATGTCAGTTGGAAATCCAATATAACCGATTGGATGCTTCGCGCCGATTTTCATCAACCCCTGAGCGCCCTTTGGGATATATCCTACGGAATATCGGGAACTTACCACACTTTCAAACCCGGAGAAGTGCACATGAGAGGCCTCAATCTGGCGGATTATATTATTCCTGAAAACGAAGCTTTGGAATACGGCGTTTATGTATCCAATGAACAAACATTGACGGAGAAACTGGCCATTAAATATGGAATGCGTTTTTCGGCTTTTCAAAATGTGGGGAAAGTCAAGCACCTCTATACGGGCTGGGAACCGGGTTTGGGCGCCGTTTACAAATTGACGGAACATTCTTCTGTGAAAGCCAATTATTCCCACAATGCGCAGTACATGCAATTGGCCAACAATTCGGCTTCCGGTTCGCCGTTGGATGTCTGGTTTTCGGCCGGGCCGAATATTCAACCGCAACAAGTGGATATGTATTCCGCCGGCTATTTCCATAATTTCAAGGAAGATACGTACGAGGCTTCCGTTGAATTGTATTACAAGGATTTGAAAAATGTGATTGATTTTCGCGAACATTCCGACCTGTTATTAAATCAAAATCTGGAAGACGAAGTACGCACCGGCGCCGGAAAAGCCTACGGCATTGAAATGATGTTGCGGAAAAATTCCGGACGGTTGACCGGTTTTGTCAATTATACCTTATCCCGTTCGGAGCGCACCATTCCCGAAGTGAATCAGGGAAAAACGTATCTGGCGCCTTACGATAAAACACATGCCGTAAACATAGTCGCCACGTACAATTTTTCCAAAAAAATCAACTTCTCGGCTATCTGGACATTTGCTACGGGAACGCCAACTACTTATCCGACCGGACGTTTTGCGGTCGGTGAAGAATATTTCCCGGTTTATTCGGGCCGCAACGAATACCGCAAACCCAACTACGACCGTTTGGATTTGTCGCTGAACTACATTCCCAAGCCGGATTCCAAAAAACGCTGGCAGGGCGAGTGGAATTTCTCCATATATAATGCCTACAACCGGAAAAATCCCTGGACAATCAACTATCAACAAAATGAAGATACCGGCATTCCGTATGCAGAAATGCTGTATTTATTCGGGATTGTTCCGTCGATTACATATAATTTTAAGTTTTGAAGCCCCCAACCCCCTCAAGGGGGCTTAGTGTAGAGCGGTTTTCAAAAGAGCAAAAATAACAATAATGAGAATACAAATAATGATGAAAATATGTAATTACAAAAGCCTCCCCTTGTGGGGAGGTTTGGTGGGGCTTCTTTTGATCGGCTGCACCGAGCCTTTCGATATAAAAACCGATGATTCACCCCCGGTCATTGTTATTTACGGCGAACTCACCGATGAATTCAAGCACCAGGAAGTGATGATTAGCCGTTCATCGCCTTATTTTGACGATGCACCCAATGTTGGAATTTCCGGCGCTGAGGTGACGATTCAATCTTCCAACAACGAGATTTATCATTTGTTGGAAAACGCGGGCGTTCAAGGATTATATTATTCACGGGATAAATTCAGCGCCTCGGTTGGTGTCAATTATTCCTTATCGGTGGAAGTTGATTTCGACAAGGACGGCATTTTGGACAAATACGAAGCCGAAACCACGATTTTGCCGGTCGTTATTCCCGATTCGCTGACTCTTGAACCCATAGAAATGTTCGGGCACAAGAATTATTTTTTATACATGCACTTTCAGGCGCCACCCGAAGAGAATTATTATTTGTTCAAAATCAATTACAATGACTCTTTGGTGACTAAAAAACTCTCCCGGTATCTTATTTCGGATGATGCGCTTTTCAGGGGGCAATATGCCAAAGGCAATTTATACCGTTTTGATGATATTTCAAATTGGGAAACCGATTCGGAAGAAAACCGGAAACGCTCCATTTATCTGCAACCGGGTGATAAAATAGAAGCGAGAATCAGTTTGATTTCCAAAGGCTATTTTGATTTTATCGACCAATGCCAGCGCGAGCAAAACGGCGAAAATCCCATGTTTGGCGGCCCGGCTTCCAATATCGTTACCAATATCAGCAACGGCGGAGTCGGTTATTTTTCGGGGTATTGCACTTCCCGGACAAGTATTATATTTGAACCTTTGGTTTTCTAAAAACAATTATTATATTTGCAAAAGGATTATGAAACAAAGTATTGTTAATAAACTAAAGGAATTTTTTATCCTGCAACCTGTTGAAAAAGCATGGGTATTCGGTTCTTATTCGCGGGGAGAAGAAACCCGCGGAAGTGATATTGATATATTGGTGCGTTTCGATAGTAATACTAAGATTACCCTATTTAAATATGCAGGAATAATGATTGCGCTCCAAAACTTATTACATAAAAAAGTTGATTTAGTAGAAGAAGGGCAATTAAAAGATTTTGCAAAAAATTCTGCCGAACGAGATAAAATTTTAATTTATGAGAGAAAACCTTAAAGATAGAATGCGATTGCTACATATACTTGAAGCGATTGATAATATTTTTGAATTTGTTAAGGGAGTAACCTTTGAAGAATACAAGTCAAATAAAATTCTTCGATTTGCTGTCATTAAAAACTTAGAAATTGTAGGTGAAGCAGCCTATCTCATTACAAAAGAATTTAAAACAGTTCATTCGGAAATAGAATGGGAGGTAATAATCGGAATGCGCCATGTTTTAGTACATGGGTATTATCAGATAAAAGATGAAATAGTCTGGGATACGATTCAAACTGAATTAGGCCCTTTAAAAGAAAGGATAACCTTATGGTATGATGATATGAATCAATGAAAAGAATCTATATCCTCCTGTTCTCCATTTTTTGCCTGACTGTGCTTAACGCGCAAAATCCCCCTGCACCGTGTACCCTGCACCCTGCACCCGTTATCACCGGCGCTGAATCCACCTCCGAATATTTCCCTGTCTTGCAAAACAAGCGTATCGGCGTTTTTACCAATCCTACCGGAAGGGTCGGCGATGAACATCTGGTGGATTTATTGCATCGTTCGGGAGTGAATGTCGTGGCTATTTTTGCGCCCGAACATGGTTTTCGGGGAGATGCCGACGCCGGCGAAAAAGTAACGGATGACAAAGACTCCAAAACCGGAATTCCCATTTATTCCCTTTATAAAAGCAAAACCGGCAAACCCGGCAAAACAATCCTGTCTCAAATCGACATTTTGGTAGTTGATATTCAAGATGTTGGCCTGCGCTTTTATACGTATTATATTTCCATGTACAAACTGATGGATGCCTGCGCCGAAAACAATAAACAGATGCTCATTCTCGACCGGCCCAATCCCAACGGTTTTTATGTGGACGGCCCGATTTTGGATAGGAAGTATAAATCGGGAGTGGGTTATTTACCTATTCCTGTGGTACATGGGATGACTTTAGGGGAATTGGCGCAAATGATAAACGGCGAAAAATGGTTGCCCAACAAACAAACCTGCCCATTGCAAGTGATTAAATGCAAAAATTATACGCATCAAACCAAATATCCATTGCCTGTACCGCCTTCGCCGAATTTGCCCAACATGAAATCCGTTTATCTCTATCCTTCGACTTGCCTGTTTGAAGGAACGACAGTCAGTTTGGGACGGGGCACCGCTTTTCCTTTTCAGGTTTACGGCAGTCCGGATATGAAAAGATACCGCTTCTCTTTTACGCCCCGCAGCATTCCCGGCGCCAAAAATCCGCCTTATTTGAACAGGAAATGCCAAGGGGTAGATTTGCAGAAGGTTCCCGATGAAGAAATTTGGGAAAAAGGAATCAATCTGAATTATCTGATTGATGCTTATAATCATCTAAAAACCGGGAACGCCTTTTTTACGCCTTTCTTTGAAAATCTGATAGGGGTTGATTACGTCCGGAAAATGATTCTGGAAGGAAAATCGGCCGATGAAATCAAAGCCGTCTGGCAACCGGATGTAGAAAAATTCAAACAACAACGCAAACCGTACTTGCTGTACGATTAACATAGCAAGCACAATGCACGTAAAAAGGGCTGCGTTTCTTCCTTGTTATTTCTAAGAAACGCAACCCTCGTAATCCATTACTTACTACTTTTACCTCTATTTTGAAAACCAAGGGTGTTCCGGCGCAACCTATTAAACGATAAAGCATAAGCCACCACGACCGATAAAAGTTTAAAGGTCGGGATTATGCCGGGTCCACCGAACGTTTTAGTTTTCCGGTTTCACGCAGCGAACAGATGCGTATGTTATAGCGGATGGCTCGCCGGCATAACTCATTTCTGTACGGGTTATGGTTGCGGTCGACAGAGAACCACTGCGCAGGATTAGATGGCTACCCCAATTTCTCCAACTATCTGCGTAGTTTCGTCCGGCGAAGTAGATATCACTCGTGAACATCGCGAACTCCGATTGTGTTACAGCGTCACTGGCTAACAAGCTGGCACGCAAAGCATGGTAGTCGTCGGTTGATGGTATCCTCCACGGCGCAGGGCAAATTGTTGCGGGTGCACTGGAATGGTAGTAGTAACCCCTTTCACCCGGGATCGCTGGGTTGCCCTCGTTCACGTTCAAATCCGCAGTTCCATCAACATTATAGGTTGTTTTATACCCTTCTTCATTTGCGGGCACTTCCTTTAAATTTTCGACCATCCAAACAATACCATCAAAGTTATAAGTTAAATATGGATGTTCATTAATATATTCGGTGACGGTTTGTCCGGAATTAGTTACCTGTAATTCATATTCGGCAAACACTCCATTGGAAGCTGAGGCCAAAATAATAACTTTACCTACATATAGTCCGGTAACAAGACCAGTTGCATTTACGGTCGCTTTTCCTATTCCACTACCAATACTCCACTCAATGTGCGGATTACTTGCATCTTCCGGAGTGAGAGCTGCGCTTAATTGAAGTGTATTTCCACGGATTACGGATGTTGCACTTCCTTCAGCGGTAACAGTGATTTCCGTAACCGGATTAGTTCCTACAGCTCCTTTTACCAGACCCCATAGACTGCCATCCCAAACATACAAGCCCGGCGCCAAACCGGTGGTTCCGGTGGCATAAACCATCAGCCCTTCTACCGGATTGAGGATTGTTTCCTCATCTGTATCACTCTGCAACGCTATCCTTGGAAGCAATAAACCCAAGTCACTGCTTCGCAATTCCAAAATTGCACTGGAATTGGGTTCGTCTGTAGTGCTACCTCCAATCAGTACTTGTGCATTCATACTTGCTGCACTCAAACCGATGAATGTCAGCATCAAAAAAATAATTTTTCTCATGATGTAATTATTACTTAATTTAAATTTGTATTTCATACAAGGCGCATAGCGCCGTTAAAAAAGAGGGAAAGACAACCGAATAAATTTAATAGTTGCCTTTACCCTATGAGAGTAGCGGACAACGCATTACATTCAATAACTAAAAATGAGAGAGAAAAAACCATTGAATCGGACTGCCCGCTAATTTTATATTTCTACGGAAAATGATGCGAGTAGTACAGAATGGAACTCTTTATCATACAATAAATGTGTTTATTGCCTCCAAGTCCCTGAGAAGCGGTTATTTAAAATAAAAAAACGTGGGACTTAAACTTTATCCGTTCGTAGAGGTTATCGACTACCCATATCAACAAATAAGTTAAACCCACGATTTCGCGTGAGCGTTTAGTAACTTATTCTCGTTGATATTGAAATTGTCGATATTTCTACGAACAAGAATAAAAGCTAACGCTTTTTCTTTTAATGAATTATGTCTTTATAATATACTTTCTATTTTGTAATAAACCCTTTTTATCGTTTATTTAATTGGCAAAAGTAGTAATTGTTTTTGTAATAACCAAGGGATTATCAAAAATTAACTTTTTGGACTTATGGCGTAACTATTCAGGTACTGTAAATACGAATTTAGCGGAGAGGCGCCAATCGCGGAGCGATTGCATTATTGTAGCACAGAATAATCCCCCTGCCACCGTCAACCGCGGAGCGGTTGCATAA
>JAISKT010000138.1 GCA_031261295.1 Candidatus Symbiothrix sp.
AGGGGTTGCTTTACTGATTACTTCCTCCACATACGTATTCCATTCGCCGCAAACCGGACATTTTCCGAGCCATTTGGGCGAATCATTACCGCACTGAGAACACACAAAAGCTGTTTTGATTTTTGCCATTATTCTATTGTATTATTTCTGCCAAACTAACATACAAGTTATAATAATCATTGAAATTGCCGTTCATCATTATTGTACTCATGTTCAAGGCTATATTTTTTGATTTTTCTAACGTATTATCCATTAAGCAAATTGGTTTAATTTATATGTTTCCATCCGTTTCAAATAGGGGATAATCGGATGTTTAATATCAAAATAAAGATTAGCTAAACAGATATTCGTATTTCTTAAATAATCTCCTTGTATAACCAATTCATCCATCCAGACTTTTTTTATTTTATTTTTTGGATATATTTTGAACAATAAATCAATATCGTCAATATCCAAATGGATAAGGACAAATTTTATCAAGTTCCAATCCGAAATAGTCTGACAGGAACTTTTATCATACGACCAAAACGCATGTTTTTCATGCAGCTTTTGGAGCAATTCCGATTTTATTTTTTCTTTTTCCAACATTTGATATATCAAAAACTATTACAAATATACTTAATAATATGGATTTAGCAGTAAAAAAAATAAAAAATAGCACACGGATGAAATAGAGCATACGTGTGCTATTATTTTATTAAACATAATAGTAATTATATTGATTTTCCGTTATTTGTTTCTGACTTCCAGAACTTCTTCTTTCAGACCCTCTGAAGCCGCTTTTACTCGAATACTTCCGGCTTGATGATTTCCTTGAATAACAACCAAGGCTTTGCCGTTGAATAAATTACGTTCCGGTTTTTTCAGAGAATTCCAATCCGTTGGATTGCCGTTGTCCGTACCGGCAATCTTTCCGGGACCTTCCACAGAAAACTGAATTAAATTGTTAGCCGTTGGAACAATATTTCCGTCTTTATCCAATACTTCGACGGTGACGAATGAAAGGTCTTTTCCGCTTGCCTGAATTTCCTTTCTGTCGGCAGTTAAGCGAATGGAAACGGGTTCGCCGGCTGTTTTGATTTCTTGGCTCAACACTTCTTTGCCGTCTTTTCTGGAAACAGCTTTTAATGTACCGGGTTCAAATGGAACTCGCCAATAAACGTGCAAGTCGTCATTTTGTTTCGATTTTGTTCCTAAAGACTTGTCATTCAAGAACAATTCCACTTCATCCGCATGATTATAAAAAGCCCAGACATCCACTAATTCGCCTTCTTTCCAATTCCAATGCGGAAAAATATGCAAAACATCCTTGTCTGTCCATTCGCTTTGATACATATAATAAATGTCTTTCGGAAAACCGGCCAAATCAATGATTCCAAAATATGCACTTCGCGCCGGCCAATTAAACGGTATGGGTTCGCCCAAATAGTCAAATCCTGTCCAAATGTATTGCCCGGAAACAAAATCCGCTTTTTTGATGTATTTCCAGGTTTCTTCGTGCGTATTTCCCCAAGGCACCCGACAATTATCGTAGGCTGAACATTGTTTAATCATATCCGGAAATTTTCTATCCCAACCATCCGGAATCACTACGCTGTCGGACGGCATTTGATAAAAACCTCGACTCATCAATCCGGAAACTGTTTCGGAACCTATAAAAGGCTTTCCTGGAAATCCTTCTTTTACCTTGTCGTACTCAGCAAGTTGGTAATTGAAACCAATAATATCCAAAGCGCCCGACTGAAAAAGCGGATTACTCGGAGAAGGATTATTGCAAGCGGCTATAACAGGGCGAGTTGGGTCTAATTTCTTGACAATAGCCGACAAGGTTTGAGTGATAGTATCGCCGCCGCTCCCCCACTGCTCATTCACTTCGTTGCCAATGCTCCACATAAAAACAGACGGATGATTGCGGTCGCGTAACACCAAATCCGTCAGGTCTTTTTCGTAGCATTCGGTGAAATAATGGGAATAATCGTAAGGCGTTTTCGCTTTTTTCCACATATCAAATGCTTCGTCCATCACGATAAAGCCCATTTTATCGCAAAGTTCCAGCAATTCGGGTGCCGGCGGATTGTGTGAACAACGAATTCCGTTACAACCCATGCCTTTCAAAATTTCCAGTTGCCTTTCGAGCGCCCGGTAATTAACGGCAGAACCCAAACATCCCAAATCATGATGGTCGCATACACCGTTGATTTTCACCTGTTTACCGTTCAAAATAAAACCTTTATCCGCATCAAATTCAAAAGAACGGATGCCGACAGTCGTTTCGTATTCATCCACTACCCTACCCTTGATTTCCAATTGCGTAGTCAGGGTATATAAATAAGGTGTATCCACCGACCAAAGAACCGGATTTTCTACTTTAATTTCTTGTTCTAAATCTTCTGAAATTAAGCGAGTTAACTCTTTTCCATTGGCATCTTTCAATAGCTGGCGAATTTGAACAGGTTCCTTTTCATCCGAATTGTTTTTGATAGTCGTCTGAATTCGTATAACTGCTTCTTTCTCACTTATTTGCGGAGTGGTAACGTAGGTTCCCCACAAATCAATATGAACAGGATGGGTCAAAACCAAGCGGACATTCCGGTAAATTCCCGAACCGGAATACCAACGGGAATTCGGCTGTTTGGAGTTATCCACACGAACCGCAATTGTATTTTCCTCACCCACAATAATATAGGGCGTCAAATCGTAACGGAAAGAAATGTATCCATTGGGACGAAAACCGACAGAATGTCCGTTTATCCAAACTTCACTGCACCAGTAAACTCCGTCAAAATCAACATATATTTGCTTGTTTTCCAATGATTTATCTACCAGAAATGTTTTCCGGTACCACCCCACTCCACCCGGCAAAGCGCCGCCGCCGGGTCCTGCAGGATTATCCACAGAGAAATCGCTCTCAATGCTCCAATCGTGAGGCAAATTGAGTGTTCTCCAGCCGGAAACATCCACATCGTTTGCCGAATAATCGACTGCGCTATCGGCTAATGTAAATTGCCAATCTTCCGTAAAATCAATCACTTGGCGCTCCTCCTTCTGGGAAGTGCAAGCACATAAAAGACATAATACTGTAATACAAAGAAAATATTTCATGATATTTGTTTTTTTTCTTAAGGAACTTAAGGAGCTTAAAACTCTTAAGGTACTTAAAGAATAATTAGCACCTTATTCCAAGCCACGTTCCCGTAATAATGCACTGGTATCCGGTTGTTTTCCGCGGAAATTTTCATACATAACATCGGCCGGATAAGTGCCTCCGGGTTCCAGAATACATTTGCGAAAGCGTTCGGCAATTTCCTTGTTGAAAATATCGCCGGATTCTACAAATGCTTCGAAAGCGTCACAGTCCAAGACTTCCGACCAAATATAGCTGTAATAGCCGGCTGAATAACCGCCTTCAAATGTATGTTTAAAATAGGTACTGCGGTAACGGGGAGGAATTTGGAAAAGCAGTCCTCTATTATTTAAAGTAGTTGCTTCAAATTCAGGTACGTTAATCGTTTCAGGAGAAGGATTTACGTGGTAATCCATATCCAAATAAGAAGCTGCCAGATATTCGGTAGTGGCAAATCCTTGACCGTATTTGGAAGCTGCCTGCATCTTATTAACCAATTCCTGTGGAATGACTTCACCGGTTTTGTAATGCTTGGCATATTGAGCCAATACCTGCGGTTCAAATACCCAATGTTCCATAAATTGGGAAGGCAATTCGACAAAATCGCTGGGAACATCGCTTGTGGAATGGTATTTCACGTTCTTAAATAAATTATGCAGAGCGTGTCCCATTTCATGGAAAAACGTTTCAGCATCGTCCGACGTCAATAAAGATGGTTCGTTGCCTATGGGAGAAGCAAAGTTGCAACAAACATACGTCAAAGGTATAATCCTTTGTCCTTCACTGTTTTGATAAGCATC
>JAISKT010000225.1 GCA_031261295.1 Candidatus Symbiothrix sp.
GTTGTACGGGCTACCAGCTTGGATGGAAACCATTCGGAAGATGCAACCATCCATGTTACCTACACGCCGGTGGAAGTAATAACGGTTACCGCTCCCACTTATTCCGATTTTTTATTGACAGGCAAGAATTTGCCAATGGAAAAAGAGCTTACGCCGGCCAATCCTACCCGCCCGGATGTAACCTGGTCGCAAGATTTTTCCGGCGGCAGTATCACAACAGCCGGAGTATTGAATATACCGTCAATAACCGCTCCTGCCACGGAAGCTACCGTAACGGTTACCGCATCGGCTCAAGATGATAGCGGTGTAACCGGCACCAAAGAGATTACAGTACATCAGGCTGTCACCGGCATCACGATATCTACAACTTCGCCTTCCTCGGTGCCGAACGCAACTACGACAGCTTCGATTGAACTTGTATCCGTTCTTCCCGACAATGCTTATGACAAATCGTTTACATGGAACTGTGACGGGTGCACCAATATAACCGGTAATAATACGTCGGCCACAGCTACATTAAGCGTAGGTTCAAACGTGATCAGGGCTAGTTCGAACGACGGATCCGGCTTGGCCTCGAACTACATTACTATTGACCGGCTAATCGCCTGTAGCGGCGTCGTGTCAAACGGCAGGTGCTACAAAAACCACGGCTCTCTCGACCCGATAACCTGTGCGACATCGTGGGGAGTTGGCAATAGGCCATGCGAAAGTCAGGTAGCGGACTTTCCGGACAATATTTATCTATGCGTCTTTTATTCGGCATACTACCGTTGGGGTAGCAGACAGGAAGAGAACCATGGCGAGTCTCACCTTTGCTACACTGCAGATTAGTGGAGATATAAAGTACAATTTCAAAGTCAGAAAGAAAATCACAAATTAGGTTGTGATTTAGATTGTTATGTCTTATTTTCAAAAGGTGAACTTTCTCAACCTTCGGAAAATTAAAAGAAGGTTCAGCCGGTATAGGACAAATTCTTTTAGGGGTTGCGTTTCTAAGGTTTGCAATAGCAAAAAATAAGAAATGCAACCCTCATAGTATGTCCTTACGGTCAGCCGTAAAGAAATTTGTAACGACTCAGCCCCACCTGCCGCCGTCAACCGCGGAGCGGTTGCATAACGTAGAGACGCGATTAATTGCGGCTCTACAATCCGAATGCAACATCTCCGATGTTGTGGATGGACATTGCGGTTCATTTGTATCTACAATAATGCAATCGCTCCGCGATTGGCGCCTCTGTGGTAAATTAGTATTTAATGGGGCTGAGTACCCCTTCAAAAATGTGCCTGAAATCTTCGCCGTTCAGCGGTTGGTAGGTTTTGAATCCCAATTGATTGCCCATTTCCACATTCGCCGTTCCGTCATCTATAAATAAGGTTTCCGAAGGAACGATCCCGGAATCGGACAGCATGTCGTGAAAAATTTTTGCATTGGGTTTTACACAACCCATTTGATAGGAAAGATATAGTTTGTCGAAATAATCCGAGATATTTTTCCCTTCTTTTGAAAAATCCGGAGACATCGCCCAATGCATAATACACGGATTGGTGTTGCTCAAAAGATACAACCGGTAGCCTTTGGCCCGCAACGCTTCCAACATTTTCAACTTATACTCCGGACAATCGACAATGAATCCCATCCAGCCCCAGGCGATTTTTTCGTCCGGAATGTATTTGCCGGCGGCGGCGCGTATCGCATCATAAAAAGCGGCTTCCGACAATTTGCCTTCTTCCAATTCTAAGAAAATTCCTTTCTGGTGATACGGATCCAGCAATTCATCCGCACTGTCCAAACCAATGGCCTTGAAACGACGAACTGCTTCATTCCTATCCAAGGTAAGAATCACGCCACCCATGTCAAAAACAATATTTTTTATCCCGGTCAAATCCAATTTTTGCATAACAACTGATTTTTAATGCGGCAAAGGTAAGTATCAATTAGGAATTAGGAGTTAGGAATTAGGAATTATTTTTTATACATTTGTACGGGAATTCATAATTCTTAATTCATAATTCTTAATTGATTTATTATGTTTGCAAAAGAAATTTATACGAAGAGACGTGACGAGTTAAAAAAATCCGTGCCATCCGGAATAGTCCTTTTATTGGGAAACGGGGAAGCCGCCGTCAATTACGACGGGAATCCCTACGCTTTCCGGCAGGACAGTTCATTCATCTATTATGTCGGTTTGGACACGCCCGATTTGGCTTATATCTTAGACATTGACAATGACAAAGAATATTTGTTGGGCAACGAGCTGACGATTGACGACATCATCTGGATGGGCAACCTGCCGTCTTTGAAAGACCGGGCCGCCGAAGTGGGCATCGAAACGGTCGTTCCTTTTTCGCAATTAGCCACTTTAATTTCCGGCAGTCAACAACTGCATTATCTGAAACCGTATCGTTACCGGAATCAATTGATTTTAAGTGAACTTTTAAATAAAAACGTAACTTCGGTTGTAGCCGGTTATTCGGTGGAATTGACCAAAGCGATTATCCAAATGCGGCTGATTAAGTCGGCTGAAGAATTGGTCGAATTGGAAGATGCCGGAAAAACCGGTTACGCCATGCACATTGTGGCCATGAAAATGTGTCAGCCGGGCGTTTCGGAACGGGAAATCGCCGGAACAATCGAAGGCTTGGCTATCTCGGAAGGCACACGTGTTTCTTTTCCGACCATTTTATCTATGAACGGACAAACGCTTCACAATCACGATCATAGCGGCATTTTAGCGCCCGGTCGATTGATGTTGTGTGATGCCGGAGCCGAAAATGGCAACTATTACGCATCGGATTTTACGCGAACAACGGCTGTGGGCGGAGACTATTCCCAACGGCAAAAAAATATTCACAATATTGTATTAAAAGCGTTGAACGATTCGATTGCCTTGACTCGTCCGGGCATTACCTACAAAAGTGTTCACCGGAATGCGTACAAGATTGTCTTTGAAGGCTTGCGCGATTTGGGTTTGGTAAAAGGCGATACGGAAGACGCCTTGAATGCAGGCGTTCCCGGATTGTTTATGCCGCACGGATTGGGTCACGCTATGGGATTGGATGTGCACGACATGGAAGATTTGGGCGAGACATTGGTAGGTTATGACGATGAAATTCAACGGGATACACTGTTTGGTTACAAGAGCCTCCGTTTTGGCAAACGCCTGGAGCCGGGACATGTATTGACCGTAGAACCGGGCATTTATTTTGTTCCCCAATTGATTGAAAAATGGGAAAAAGAAAAAATCAATGCGGATTTTATCCATTTCAGTGAAGTGAAAAAATATTTGGATTTCGGAGGAATCCGGTTGGAAGACGATATTGTGATCACCGAAAAAGGCTGCCGGCCGGTTTACGGAAAAAGAATACCGGTGACAGTGGAAGAAATTGAGCAGGCGGTGAAAAACTAATTGAGAAACAGATGGCATCTTATCTGCAAGTAGATAACCTGACAAAGTCTTTTGGCGATTTGCTCCTCTTCGAAAACCTCTCTTTCGGCATTGCCGAAGGGCAGCGGATTGGGCTTATCGCTAAAAACGGGACGGGCAAAACCACCTTATTGAATATCCTTACCGGACGGGAAGATTACGATTCCGGCGAAGTCGTTTACCGGAACGGTTTGCGGGTGGGCTACCTGGATCAAAATCCGGAATATCCGGCCCACTTAACGGTGCTGGAGGCTTGCAATTCTTCCGATAATGAATTGCGTGCCAAGCAAGTCCTGACCCGTTTCAAAATTACCGACCTCAATCAAAAAGTAGGGGAACTTTCGGGCGGACAACTCAAGCGGGTGGCCTTGGCCAGCGTCCTGATTACCGAACCGGATTTGTTGATTCTGGACGAACCGACCAACCACCTGGATTTGGAAATGACCGAATGGCTGGAAGAATACCTTTCCCGCAGCAATATGACGCTGCTGATGGTTACGCACGACCGCTATTTCTTAGACCGGGTGTGCTCCGAAATCATTGAAATCGACAACAAACAACTTTATCCATACAAGGGAAATTATCATTATTACCTCGAAAAACGGCAGGAACGGATAGAAACTCAAAACACAGAGTTTGAACGGGATAACAACCTTTTCCGGAAAGAACTGGAATGGATGCGCCGCCAACCGCAGGCCCGCGCGACAAAAGCCAAGTCCCGGATTGATTCGTTCTACGAATTGGAGAAAAAAGTACAGCAAGACCGGACGCAGGGAAATGTCAAATTGGATGTAAAAGCTTCTTATATAGGAAATAAAATATTTGAGGCGCAACACGTAAGCAAAAGTTTCGGGGATTTGAAGATTGTGGAAGATTTCGATTATACCTTTGCCCGTTACGAAAAAATGGGAATTATCGGCAACAACGGTACGGGAAAATCCACTTTTATCAAAATGCTGGTCGGCGAGGAATTGCCGGACAAGGGCGGTTTTGATATTGGCGAAACCGTCACTTTCGGTTATTACAGCCAGAGCGGTTTGCAATTTGACGAAGGCATGAAAGTGATTGACGTTGTCCGGAATATCGCGGAAGTGATTGATTTGGGCGGAGGAAAAAAACTGACGGCCTCCCAATTCCTTCAACATTTTCTTTTTACGCCCGAAAAACAGCACCATTTTGTACATAAACTGAGCGGCGGCGAAAAGCGGCGTTTGTATCTGTGTACGGTCTTAATCAAAAATCCGAATTTCTTAGTATTGGACGAACCGACTAACGACTTGGATATCGTCACATTAAATATACTGGAAGAATACCTTGCCGCCTTTAAAGGCTGTGTGATAGTCGTTTCCCACGACCGCTATTTTATGGACAAAGTGGTGGATCATCTACTGGTATTCAAAGGACAGGGAAACATCCGGGATTTTCCGGGAAATTACACGCAATACCGTAACACTTTAGGGAACACGGAAAACGGTGCACGGTGCACGGAAAAAAGCGAAGCACAGACCGTGAACCGTGTACCTTTGCACCGTGAACCCTCCAAAAAACTGACTTTTAATGAAAAACGGGAGTTGGAAGCCTTGGATAAAGAGATTCCGGCATTGGAAGCCGAACAAGTTTTGTTGGAAAAAGAATTATCTTCCGGCGTCTTATCCAATGAAGATTTAATGCAAAAATCCCAACGAATCAGCCAAATCATTGAGGAACTGGATGAAAAGACCCTGCGTTGGCTGGAATTATCGGAAAAAAATTAATACCTTTACTCCATGAATTATTATGAGCTAAAATTAACACTTCTCCCGAATACGGAAATCAACCGGGATGTCTGTTCCGCCCTGTTGGCAGAAATCGGTTTCGAGAGTTTTGTGGAATCGGATAAAGGCTTGGACGCTTATATCCCTGAAAAATTGTATTCGGAAGAAAATATGGCCGGCGTATTGGAAAATCTTCCTTTACCCGATACAACAATTAAATATCATATCGAACTCGTAAAAAGCCGGGATTGGAATGAAGAATGGGAAAAGAATTTCTTCCAACCAATAATCATTGATAATCAAGTAGTTATTCACAGTTCTTTTCACAAGGATATTCCAAAATCGCCCTACGATATTGTCATTGACCCGAAAATGGCGTTCGGCACCGGCCATCATTCCACTACCGGTTTGATGGTTTCCTATCTATTGGAACTGGATTTAAAAAATAAATCTTTCTTAGATATGGGTTGCGGAACGGCCGTTCTGGCTATCCTGGCAAAAATGAAAGGGGCGAATCCGGTCACCGCTATTGACATTGACGAATGGGCGTACGAAAATTCGCTGGAGAACATCCGGTTGAACAACACGCCGGATATTCAGGTGGCATTGGGAGATGCAAGTATTTTAGGCAAAGCCGTTTACGATATTATTTTCGCCAATATCAACCGCAATATATTATTGAACGATATTCCGGTGTATGCCTCCTGCATGCATTCCGGCGCGGCGCTTTTCATGAGTGGATTCTATCAGGAAGATTTGGATAGTATTATAAATAAATGTAGAGAACATCAATTGCAATTTGTCAGCTACAAAGAAAAAGACAATTGGACAGCCGTTTATTTCAGTAAACAATGAAAATAGTTTATTGTTTATTAAAAAAAAGAATATTAATTTTGCACTTTCAATTCGCACATTAAAAAAATATGATAAAAATAACGTTCCCAGATGGTTCAGTTCGCGAATATGCGAAAGGAACTACCGCTATGCAAATAGCAGAAAGTATCAGTTCCCGCTTGGCGCAGGAAGTTTTAGCCGCCGGAGTCAACGGTGAAACGTATGATTTGTCCCGTCCAATCAACGAAGATGCCACTATCCGGTTGTATAAATGGGAAGATGCGGAAGGTAAACACGCTTTCTGGCATTCTTCCGCCCATTTATTGGCCGAAGCGTTGCAGGAATTGTATCCGGGTATCAAATTCGGTATCGGCCCGGCCATTGAAAACGGATTTTACTACGATGTAGATCCGGGTGAAGGTGTGACGATCAAAGATGCTGATTTAGTAGCCGTTGAGAAGAAAATGCAGGAATTGGCCGCCAAAAAATCACCCATCAACCGCGAATCCATTACTAAAAAAGAAGCTTTGAAATTATTTGGCGACAGAGGCGAAACCTATAAAACCGAGCTGATCAACGAATTGGAAGACGGTACAATCACCACTTACACGCAAGGCAATTTCACCGACCTTTGCCGCGGCCCTCACTTGCCGGATACCTCTTACATTAAAGCCATCAAATTGATGTCGGTGGCCGGCGCTTACTGGAGAGGCGATGAAAAACGCAGGCAATTGACTCGTATATACGGGATTACATTCCCGAAAAAGAAAGCGTTGGATGAATATCTGGTTTTGTTGGAAGAAGCCAAAAAACGCGATCACCGCAAGCTCGGCAAGGAAATGGAATTGTTCACTTTTTCCCAAAATGTGGGACAAGGACTTCCGCTCTGGTTGCCGAAAGGCACTCAGTTGCGCCTCAAATTGCAGGAGTTTTTAACCCGTATTCAAAAAGAATATGGCTACCAACAGGTGATGACGCCGCATATCGGGAATAAAATGCTTTATGTGACTTCCGGTCACTATGCCAAATACGGAAAAGATTCTTTCAAACCCATTCAGACACCGGAAGAAGGCGAAGAATTTTTGTTGAAACCAATGAACTGCCCTCACCACTGCGAGATATACAAAGCTTTTCCGCGTTCGTACAAGGAATTGCCGTTGCGTTTGGCGGAATTTGGTACGGTTTACCGTTACGAACAAAGCGGCGAATTGCACGGTTTGACCCGCGTAAGAGGCTTTACGCAAGACGATGCGCATATTTTCTGCGCACCCGAAGACGTGAAAGGCGAGTTCATCAAAGTAATGGAAATTATCCATATTATTTTCCGCGCCTTGAATTTTACCGATTACGAAGCGCAAATTTCCTTGCGCGACCCGAATAACAAAGAAAAATACATCGGTTCGGAAGAAAATTGGGCGGCGGCCGAAAGCGCTATCATTGAAGTTTGTCAAGAACAAAATATTCCCGCCAAAGTTGAATTGGGAGAAGCCGCTTTCTACGGCCCCAAATTAGATTTTATGGTGAAAGATGCGTTGGGCCGGAAATGGCAATTGGGAACGATTCAAGTCGATTATAACCTGCCGGAACGTTTTGAATTGGAATACGTAGGTTCCGATAACCAGAAACATCGTCCGGTGATGATTCATCGCGCGCCGTTCGGTTCGATGGAACGCTTTGTGGCTGTGCTGATTGAGCATACCGCCGGTAAATTCCCGTTGTGGTTGGTACCCGATCAGGCCGTTATTTTGCCTATCAGCGAAAAATTCAACGACTATGCGGCGGAAGTGGCAAAAGAGCTTCGGAAACAGGATATCCGGGTCATTATTGATGAACGGAATGAGAAAATCGGACGCAAAATCAGGGACAATGAGTTGAAAAAAATCCCTTATATGTTGATAATAGGAGAAAAAGAAGCAGAAAATCGTGAAATTTCTGTAAGAAAACAGGGCGAAGGTGATGTTGGTTCAATGAAAATTACTAACTTTGCCGCACTTTTAAATAATGAAGTAGAAAAACAAATGAATCAGTGGCAGTGAAGAAAGACAATCTAAAAGATCAGTACAGGATTAATGATAAAATCCGAGTGAAAGAAGTTCGCGTTGTAGGGGACAACATCGAACAAGGTGTTTATCCAACCGCGGAAGCCTTGAGAATGGCGCGTGACCAAGATTTGGATTTAATTGAAATCTCACCCAACGCTGATCCTCCTGTTTGTAGAATATCTGATTATCAAAAGTTTATCTACCAACAAAAAAAGCGTCAAAAAGAACAAAAAGCAAAATCAGTGAAGATTGTAGTCAAAGAAATTCGTTTTGGACCCCAAACCGATGATCACGATTATAATTTTAAATTGAAACATGCGCAAAGTTTTCTGGAAGAAGGCGCAAAAGTGAAAGCGTATGTATTTTTCAAGGGTCGTTCGATCCTTTTCAAAGAGCAGGGAGAAGTATTGTTGCTTCGTTTTGCCAATGATTTGGAAGATTACGGAAAAGTGGAACAGTTACCGGCTTTGGAAGGCAAAAAGATGATTATCATGCTGGCGCCCAAAAAAGGAGCCGCAGCGCCGCCCCCAAAGAAAACAGTTATCATAGCTAACCCGGTGGTTAACCATGAACAAACAGCAGTGAATAATGAATAGTGAGTTCTAAATATTATAAACAAATAAATTAAAAAAGTGCAATGCCTAAAATGAAGACTATTTCCGGTGCAAAAAAAAGATTCGCTCTTACCGGAACAGGAAAAATCAAGAGAAAACACGCTTACAAAAGTCACATTCTGACGAAGAAGACTAAAAAGCAAAAGAGAAGATTAACTCATTTCTCAATCCTTGATCACTCTAACGTATGTAGCGTTAAGGAGATGTTAGGATTAAAGTAGTGCCCCTAAATCCCCTGAAGGGGACTAAGTGGTTAGTGATTTCTAAAAGATTTATTAACAGAGAATTAGCATCAAAAGACCGCCTGAAAACGGCGCTAACTTTCAAAACATTTTATTTATTATGCCTAGATCGGTCAATCATGTAGCTTCGAGAGCAAAAAGAAAAAGAATCCTCAAATTAACAAGAGGTTATTATGGCGCACGGAAAAACGTATGGACAGTCGCCAAAAACACATGGGAAAAAGGGTTAACGTATGCATTCCGCGACCGGAGAGCCAAAAAACGCAATTTCCGCGCTTTATGGATTCAACGTATCAATGCAGCCGCCCGTTTGGAAGGTTTATCTTACTCCAAATTGATGGGCGCTTTGCACAAAAACGGAATTGAAATCAACCGCAAAGTACTTGCTGACCTTGCAGTAAATCATCCGGAAGCCTTCAAAGCCATCGTAAACAAAGTAAAATAGGAAAATCAATACTATTTTAATAAAATCCTCCCTCGCACCTTACAGTGAGGAAAAGCCGCCATCAGGAAACTGATCGCGGCTTTGTGGCATCTTACGGAATCATGTTTCCGGCTGCTTTGTATATGCCGTACCATTCTTGACGAGTCATCGGCACATCCGAACCTTTGCAACATTCAATCAAATGTTTCGGCTGGGTAGTTCCCAAAATGACCTGCATATTGGCCGGGTGGCGGGTAATCCACGCTACGGCAGCTCCCGTTATATCCAATCCATGTTGTTCGCCGTATTCGGTTAATGCCTCATTCAAAGCTTTATATTTGTCATCCAAGAAAAACGGCCCTTCAAAGAACCCTTTTTGGAAAGGCGACCAGGCCTGAATCGTCAGATCATTCAACCGGCAATAATCCAGGATATGTCCCGTCCGTTCGATGGACTGATCGATAAACATGTTGGCTGCCATGCCTTCGTCCAACATAGGCGTATGGACCACACTGTATTGCAATTGATTGATAATAAGCGGATAAGAAACGTATTTCTTCAAAAGCTCTATTTGAGTCGAGTTGAAGTTGGAAACGCCAAAATGGTTTACTTTTCCTGAATTATGCAGGACGTCGAATACTTCGGCCACTTCTTCCGGTTCGATCAAAGCATCCGGGCGATGCAATAAAAGTACATCCAGACGGTCTGTTTTCAAGCGTTCCAGACTACCGTTCACCGATTCCAGGATATGCTCTTTGGAGGAATCGTAAAAACCATTCCGGATACAACATTTACTCTGGATAATCATTTTTTCGCGGATGGAACTGTTCATTCCAATCGCCTGTGCAAACAAGCTTTCGGAAGTTCCCCCGCCGTACATATCTGCATGATCAAAGAAATTAATTCCTTGATCCAAAGCGGTTTTTACTAAAGTATCAATTTCCGTAAGGGGTAAAGATTTGATACGCATACATCCCATGATAATGTTGGAAGATGTAAGATTGGTGTTAGCAATTTTAATTTGTTTCATGATTTTAATTTGTTGAGTAAGTCCCTTATGTGGGACGCTTTTTCATAATCTTCATTTGCAACAGCCTCATTCAAAGACTCTTGAAGTTCATCGGAATTCATTGATTCAAAAGAAACTTTCCGCTGTTTATTCACCGGTTCTTCCACTTCGTCCCAATCGTTCTCTTCGGATATGAAAATGCTGACCTCTTTCATTATTTCTTCCCTGATAAAAATAGGCGCATCGCTACGAATGGACAAGGCAATGGCATCCGAAGTGCGGGAATCAATATGAATCGTTTTGTTTCCTGCTTTAAAAACCAATTCGGAAAAAAAAACGCCGTCTTCGTATTTATAAATATCGACTTGTTCGAGTACGGCATCCACCGATTTCGCAAAGTTGATAAAAAGATCATGCGTTAAGGGACGGGGAGGGATTAATCCTTCCAAAAAAATCGCAATCGATTGGGCCTCCGGCGTCCCGATGATGATCGGCACCCTCCGGTTCCCATTTTCTTCCGCCAGCACCAGCGCATAAGCGCCGGCTTGCACCTGGCTGAAAGTAATTCCCAGTATTTTTAATCTGACTTTTTTATCTCCCACTTTTTTTAAGAGTTAATAACTAAAAACTAAAAGTTGGCTGGCGCCTGTTACTTAAACTTTCCAGGTTTAAAAACTTTCCAGGTTTTTAAAACCTGGAAAGTTTAAGTAAACCTGGAAAGTTTTTGCTTCGCACAATTTTTAACTTTTAGTTTTTAGTTTTTAGTTATTTAGTTTCTTCTTCCGAGAAAGATCATTATGTAATAGAGAAGTGTGGCCAAGGAACTTAAGGCTGCTACCACATACGTATAAGCGGCTGCTTTCAAAGCGCCTTCCGCTGCGGTGTGATTCCGCGAATTGGTGATTCCGGCGCTGTTCAACCATTTCAAGCCTCGCATGCTGGCATTGATTTCTACCGGTAAAGTGATGAAACTGAACAGAGTAGTCATGGCAAATAAAACAATCCCGCCCAACAGGATGGAAGTTCCGATTTTAGCGCCGGTTCCCATCAAAACCATTCCGGCAAGCAGAATCCACGTCACCCATTGCGAAGAAAAACTGACTACCGGCACCAAGGCCGAACGCATTTTCAGAGGTGCGTACGCCGTAGCATGTTGAAGGGCGTGACCCGTTTCATGTGCGGCCACAGCGGCGGCAAATACATTTTCGCCCAAGTAAATGTCTTTACTTAAGCTGATGGTTTTGTTAGCCGGATTATAGTTGTCGGTAAGAAATCCACCGGTGACGGTTACTTTTACATCGTAAAGTCCATTGTCATGCAACATTTTTTCCGCAACTTCTTTTCCTCTCATACCGTTTTCTAACGGAATTTGGGAGTATTTTTTCTCTTTACTTTTTAAATTACTGGATACAAGCCAACTGGCTACTGCAATCCCTATGAATAAAATCCAATACGCTGCCATCGTTTTTAAAATTAAATTAATTAAAATAATGAAAGTAATGAAGAAAATGGAAGAAGCTTATTCACTATTTTCATTTCTTTCATTTTTTCATTCTCTTCATTATTATTATAACAAATATTGCGCCAAAAGTTTTTAAAAATTTCACTCGGTATAGCGAATAATGGTCTGTTCCCGGTCCGGACCCACAGAAACAATCTTGATATTTACTCCCAGCGTTTCTTCCAGGAATGACAAATAAGCATTAAATTCTTCCGGGAATTCGTCTTCCGACTGCATTTTTGTCATATCCGTTTTCCAACCCGGCAATTCTACATATACCGGCTGTAGCGAATCATCAATCTCAAACGGGAAATCTTCGGTTTCCCTGCCGTCCATTTCGTAAGCGACACAGGCTTTGATGGTATCGAATGTATCCAAGACATCCGATTTCATCATGATCAGCTGTGTAACTCCGTCTATCATAATGGCGTAACGAAGCGCCACCAAATCAATCCAGCCGCACCGCCGGGGTCTTCCGGTAACCGAACCGTATTCATAGCCCAAGTCCCGCATTTTTTGTCCGGTTTCGTCCAAAAGTTCCGTAGGAAACGGGCCGCTGCCTACCCGCGTGCAATAGGCTTTGAAAATACCATAGACTTCACCTATTTTGGAGGGAGCTACCCCCAAACCGGTACAAGCGCCTGCACAGATTGTATTGGAAGACGTGACGAAAGGATAAGAGCCGAAATCAATGTCTAACATCGTGCCTTGTGCGCCTTCTGCCAACACTTTTTTGTTTTCGGTTAATTCTTTGTTAATGAAATGATCGCTGTCGATTCGCCGGAAACGTCGGATGCTTTCAATTCCCTCGAACCAGTCTTTTTCCAATGAAGCCAAATCATATTCAAAATGCAATTGATGCAATAACTCTTCGTGGCGGGCAATCGCTTGCTTATATTTTTCTTCAAAATTATAGTCTAAATCCCCGATTCGTAAGCCGTTGCGGCTGATTTTATCCGTATAAGCAGGGCCGATTCCTTTTCCGGTTGTTCCAATTTTGTCGCTGCCTTTTTGTGCTTCATAAGCGGCGTCCAGCAAGCGGTGGGTGGGAAGAATCAAATGCGCTTTCCGGGAAATGTACAACCGCCGGGTTAAATCGTGTCCGGAAGCCTCCAGCGCTTCCACTTCGGCTTTGAAAAGGGCCGGATCCAAGACCACGCCATTCCCGATGATATTTATTTTTCCTCCCTGGAAAATACCCGATGGAATGGAACGGAGGACATATTTCTGTCCTTCAAATTCGAGTGTATGACCGGCATTGGGGCCTCCCTGAAAACGCGCCACAAGATCATAATTGGGGGTGAGGACATCCACAATCTTCCCTTTTCCTTCGTCGCCCCATTGTAATCCTAATAAAACATCTACTTTCATTTTATAACTTTACTGTTTTTCTTTGTCTTTTTCAATTCCCGTGCACAAGCGCTGCATAATCCGTAGATATAGAGGCTATAATGTTCAGGAGTAAATCGTGTAATTTTCTTACTCCGGATAATTGTTTTCAATTCGGCATCCTTATATTCCTGCACTTTGTTGCAATGTGAACAAATCAAATGATGATGAAAATCATTATTATAGGCTCTCTCATAAAAAGATAAGTTCTGTCCGAACTGATGTTTGAGCACTAAGTTGCATTTCAAAAGAAGTTGCATGGTATTGTAAAGAGTGGCCCGGCTTACGCGGAAATTGCTTTCGTTCATGGCCTCATATAATGTGTCCATATCAAAATGCTTTTGATTTGCATAAATAAGATCCAATATAGCATATCTCTCCGGTGTTTTCCGGCATTTATGCGCATTTAGATAGTCTGTGAACTTTTGCCTGACGATTTCTCTTACTTTAATATCCTTGTCCATGCGGCTGATTGCATCAGTGAGCAAAGTTAGTATATTCTATGGAGAATTGAAAATATTTGCGAATAATATTTATCAGCAAAAAATAAATGCAAAAACGCTTGGCTGTTTGAAAAAGATGTTGTAGCATTGCAGAATGAAATTGCTGCAATTTACATAATAAAATACTTGCAAATTACATAATAAAATCACTGCAAATTACATAATACGCACGATAATATCAAGTATGAAGTATAAAAAGAGACTGATTGATAACTTTGTGTCAAAGCAACTTGCAAGCGCCGGAGCGGTTTTAATTCGTGGAAACAGCCAAGCTTCATTCCGGTGTCGGGCGCTTTGGGGTGTTGCAGATGCGACCCATGTCTTGGTTTGAGAGCGGCTGGTCAACAGGGGAAGTCAGTCTGAAAAAATTGCTTGAAGGTGAAATTCCAAAATCCCCAATGATTGAGACTAATCTTGCGGATATTGCCCAAAAGATTGTTATTGGCGGCTGGCCCGGCAACATCGGGCTGACTGAAGCAGAGGCGATTATCAATATGGATAACTATTTCGACTTGCTGACAGAGGTTGACCTGAGCCGGGTTTCCAATACCCGGCGCGACCCGATTAAGGTTCGCCGGCTGATGCAATCCTTAGCTCGCAATATATCCACAGAATGTTCAATATCTACTATGGCAAAGGATGCGGGCGGAGCGAATGGTCCGCTGTCGAATGACACGGTTGCGGAATATCTGGATGCACTGCAAAGGTTGATGATTTTGGAAGATTTGCCGACATGGAACACGCATATTCGTTCGAGCGCCCGACTGAGAAAAGCTCAAAAACGCCATTTGGTGGATCCCTCATTAGCCGTAGCGGCGCTTGGCCTCAATTCCAAAAAATTGCTTAACGATTTGGAATATTTTGGTACTGTTTTTGAGTCGCTCGTTATCAGGGACTTGCGCATTTATGCCCAAACTATTGGAGCAAAAATCTATGAATATCGCGATTCAAACGGTGTTGAAGCGGATGCGATTCTCGAAATGCGTGACGGTTCCTGGGCTGCTTTCGAGATTAAATTAGGTTTCGGTGCAGTAAATACCGGTATAGCTTCCTTGCAAAAAGTGGCTCAAACCATTGATCAAAAACGTATGGGCGCTCCTTTGGCTTTGACCGTGATCACTGCGGCAGGATATGCATTTCGCGATAAAACGGGCGTGAATGTGGCGCCACTCGCAGCGCTTGGGGCTTGAAAATATTTGCGAATAATATTTATCAGCAATCGAAATCTAACTTTTTTTGTTTAACTTTGCAAAAACAATACATAATACCTATAATTTATGGGCGACTTAAAAGAATCTAAACCCTATCTCATCCCGGACGAAGGCGAAGAACCGGATGAATTGGAATCCGACCGGCTTTGCGAGCCTGCTATTACTTATGGAAGTCATTCTATAAGATATTCTTACGCCGATTATCTTACCTGGTTGGACGACAAGCGGCGGGAAATCATTGATGGCATTGTGCATTTGATGACGGCTGCTCGTACGCGTCATGCAAAATTATCCTATCGTTGCATAATGAAATTGGGATATTTTGTAGAAAAGAGAAAAGGTTCCTGTCAAATTTTTCCGGCGCCTTTCGATGTTCGGTTTCCTAAAAACAACATCACAGATGATAATAAAATCTATACGGTTCTCCAGCCGGATATCGTGGTGGTTTGTGATCCTTCAAAAATAGATGAGAAAGGTTGTATCGGTGCACCGGATATTGTCGTGGAGATACTTTCCAAATCAACGGCGCGGTACGATATGACTACAAAATTTCAGGTCTATCAGGAGGCTGGCGTGCGTGAATATTGGACTGTTCACCAAAAGAAGCAGCAAGTGACAATCTATGCTTTACAAACAGACGGCTTATATGATGAAGGCGTCGTTTTTCAGGAAGGCGATAAGTTATCGAGTAATGTGCTGAAGGGTCTGAGAATAGATATAAACGAATTATTCAAAGATTTGTATCCGGGCTGATGCGAAACTGCACATCTCATCCTTGCAACTTTGCATATCGTTTTATTTGGTTATTTTATAATTTGAAAAGAACCGGCAAAGTATAACACATTTTGACAGGTATTCCATTATTTGAAGCCGGAACAAAATTTGGCATCAAATTAATGACTCGAAGCGCTTCTTCGTACAGGGCAGGGCAAACCTTATTGTGAAAGAAATGAGTCACCAAGAAATGCTGAATGAAAAT
Source organism: Candidatus Symbiothrix sp. (assembly GCA_031261295.1). Lineage (GTDB taxonomy): Bacteria > Bacteroidota > Bacteroidia > Bacteroidales > Azobacteroidaceae > Azobacteroides. The sequence goes on from JAISKT010000225.1 coordinate 15,928, forward strand.
GGGGGTGGCGCCATAAGTGATTTTATATGTACTGCAGTTAAAATTGATTGCGCTTTGGTCATTATTGCTACAGAAACTGTAAAAGAAGTAGCTAAAGGTGTAAGTATTTTTGCTAATTTTGCATCATTTTAGTAATTTATCTTATGCCATCTATTTCTTTCAAAGATTTAATTCGGTTTATTAAAGATCCTTATGCGAGTGATTTTGACTATAATTCTTATCCGGTTAAGCAAAAATCAGTTTTATTTGTAAAGTTATTTTTTTTTAGTCTCATTATAACCTATAGCGCCAGTATTTTTATATCTATAGAAAAATCTATCTTAACTCAATTTGGGATTGAAATCAAAAATTTATCAATAAAAGCTGCAGAAGGAAATTACACGGAACTACTGATGATTATTTTTTTTATTCCATTACTTGAAGAAATTATTTTTCGTTTATCCTTATCATTTCGGAAAAGGGATATTACCATAGTCTATTTTGTTTTATTAGGGGTAGTTATCATAAATCTTAATATATTTGACACTGACATTATGAGGAGATTGGTAAGTTTCAGCTTACTGTTTTTGAGTGCATTGGCGTTTTATTTTTGGGACAAAATAAAAGAAGATTCACTGAAAAAAATTAAAACCAATTACGGTAAATATATTGTATGGGTTAGTATCGTTCTTTTTGCCTGTGCCCATATCTCAAATATTGCTAATTTTGACCTCAAATTATTGCCTATTTATCTTATAAATGTGTCTCCAATGTTTCTTTTTGCTATTTTCGCCACATTTTGTCGCCTGAAGTTAGGTTTTTTATATGGAGTGCTATTACATATAGGTACAAATATCCTTCCGGCACTAAGTTCCCAATTTTAATAATATACAAAAACAGAAAGTCTCACTTTTTTTGTGAGACTTTCTGTAACAATAATGTTTAATAAAATTATTTTATTATCAATTTACGAACGGCTTGTGCTTCTTTATTTTTCACTTGAATGAAATAGATCCCTTTTGTTAGATTCAAATTCAAAGTCACCTCGCTACCAAAGGCAGGTTGACTTTGAAGTATTCTTCCCGACAAGTCCAATACATTAACAGTCGATCCTTGCGGTACGGAAGAAATAGTGACAAACTCTTTCGCCGGATTCGGATAAACTACAATTGCCAAATCGTCTAAGGATGGGTTTACGATATTCACTCTCTCTCTTGGATAAGGCGAAAATAAGGCTACAATTTGTGAATAAGCGCCTATATTACCCAAAATAATGGATGCACCCGGATTGGCAATATTAACATCAATCAATCTACCATCGTAATAATCATCGAACGATGCCCAATATAAGGCTCCGGTCGTATGATCAAACGCCATCGATTGATTCGTCAACGGCAGAACTCCCATATCTCCGAGAATAGAAACAGTGTATGTTTGCTTATCTATGCTACATAAATTACCCGCTGCATCTATCGCATAAAAGTTGCCGTCTAAATTGCAGGCAAGCGTAAAGAAATGCGTATTGAAAGTGACAACCCGGGTCAGAGCGCCGGTAGCAAGATCAACCGTATTTAATTCGGAAACCGTAACCGTACTCGTAGCACTGGTATTTGTAATGGCATACATGGTGTTTGTGGAATAGTCATAAGCCATATCATCTACCTTGTCGGCGCTAACAGTTGAGCGGGATATTTCCTGCCAATCGCTTGTCAGTTTAATAAAAGCTCCTGCCGTTTTTGCATATAAATAGATATTGCCATCATAAAATTCACCGGCTGTAACATCTTGACCGACATTGAACGAACTGATATCCGCATTGACATTGCCCGGTTCATTTACCGTAAAAGAAACAGGTCCCAAATCCACCAAACCTGTCATACCATCAAAATAGGGTCGGTATCCATATAATGG
>JAISKT010000022.1 GCA_031261295.1 Candidatus Symbiothrix sp.
GACCATGTATGTGCCTATCCGCCCATCATGTCGGGTTCGTGCGAATCGTATTATGGTTATTATACCGCTTTTATCGGCGCAAAGTATTTTCCGGACACCGAGAAAGATAAAAAAATCACCCAACGGTTTGAAAAAAATTTGGCACTGATGTGGGACACCGTTTCATGGACTCCTAATCCCAATCCCCAAGGACAGCCCGGTCGCATACAAAATCATGCAGCAACCATGGGAATTTTAGTCAAACTTTGGGGCGCAACCAATGAACTGAAATATTTAGAACAGGCATCTCATATAGCCGACTATCTCGCTTCGGATAAAGTACAAAGGGCGGATGGAGCTTATGATTGGGACGGAACACATTATACAGCAGTCATCTATCCGGCAAAATCAATGTTAGAATTAGCGGCTGTTGAAAGAAAATTCCTGTCCGATACTGTTTGGAAAGCGCGATACGAGCGGCATTTTAATTCTGCGGCTCGTGCCATCAACGACTTGTTGATTCGCCGAGATGATATTGATACAGAGGGCGATTTGACTTTCGAGGACGGTATGATTGCGTGTTGTGCCCTTCAATTAGGTCTGTTTGGCGTGTGGCAGGAAAACAAAGAATTGAAAAACGTATATGCCAACGCGGCTAAATATGTGTTGGACAAGCATAAATGTTTAGAACAACTTCAAATACCGGATACCCGTATGCGCGGCGCCACCCTCCGTTATTGGGAGGCGTTGGATATTTATTTTGTTCCCAATCAGGTGATGAATTCGCCTCACGGATGGACAGGGTGGAAAATATATGCTTCCTATTACCTATATCTGCTTACCGGCGATGAGTATTATCTTCGTGATTTTATGGATACCCTTGGCGCTGCGGCTCAAATAATGGATAATAACGGAAAAATCCGTTGGGCATTTCTTCCCGACCCGTTTGTACAAGCAAAAGTATTAGTGGAAAATCCGAAAAAACCCAAAACTGCGCTGCAAGTCGATTCTATCGTAGGAGAGCAATATTTAGACCAGATTTCGCCTTGGCACCGTCCTGATGACGAAACCGGGTTTCATCCTTGGGGACAAGGCGAAGATGGTTTTGGAGAAAGAGGTGGTGCAGGCGACAATACCATCCAGGAGATTTTTAAAGTTATGGAAGAATGTGCCCTGACACAGGCATATATCATTGTACGTGAAGATGGCTCTGTTAAATCATGGAATTGCAAAGCATCCAAGAATGGGACGATTATCAATGTTGTACCCAATGATATCTACATTGACAAAATACATGTAAATACAAAAAATCCGGTTACTGTCGCTGTTACCCTGCATGGGAAAAAATATAAACAAGAAGTAAGCGGAATGCAGTGGATAGGGAAAATGACAATACAAAATACGCAATTAGTAAAAAGTAATAAATAATTAAACAGTAAATGAAAAAAATTATTTCAACAGTATTGGTGGCTACAACATTGATTCCATTATTAATCTTATTTTCTTGTAAAGAGAATAATGAAGATTTAGAATTTACACCAATTACGGTCAATGATTTGATTGTTAATCCAATAACATTTAATTCAGTTGAAGTATCAGGAACTATTACCGATAATACGAACGCCAATGTTATTAGTGGTGGATATTATTTAGGGAAACATGAAAATGCAGATAGTGTTATTTATAAGGAATCACCAACCAAAAATTTTAGTGATACACTTTCTTTAAATTCTAATCAAGAATATTGGATACAATCATTTATAGAAACAAAAACAGATGGTACAATCAAAGGCGAAAAAATTAGATTTAGAACCTCCAATTACAAAATAATTTTCGAAAAATATGTAACAATACACCACGAGTACGAAAATTCTTACTCTGATAAAAACTATGACTTTGCCGATTGTACTCTTGATTCCGATGAAAATATTGTTTTGGTTGGTAGTGTTGCGTCACGTCCATATATGGTAAAGATAGATAAAAATGGTAATTATTTATGGCATAATACTTTTTCTAATTTTCCTGAGCAATGGGCTGGATATCATAGAGTTTATATTTCTAATACAAATGACTATTTGGCAATATATGTAACATGGCAATCTTTGTATATTACAAAAATATCCAAAGATGGAAATTTCACTGCTTATTATAAGATCGAGACAAACAACGGTATAGAAACAACCCCTGCTTTTTTATATGATATATACTATGATGACAATAAAGATTTATTTACATTGTATTCTGCAATTACAGAATATTATAGTGATGAGCATATAGATTTTTCTTTTAAAATAATTAAGTTTGATTCTAATGGCAATGTTTTTGACAACAAAAAAATAAATACGCCTCACAATATAAATCATTTTGATGGTGATTGGTATTTGATTGATAATAATAGCAGATATTGTATTGGACATTTGCCAAACTTTTATAATGGCTCAATAATTACAAAAGTAGATGAAAATATGAATATACTTTGTAAAAAAGAATTGTTTGGGTACAATATTCAACGATTAGCTATACGGGAAAATAATATATTGGTCGTGGCAACTACCTATGATGGTATAGGAGTAACAAGAAAATTTAAATTCTTTGAAATTGATAAAAGCTTAACCGAATTTAAAGAATTGTCAGAACAATGGAATGTGTCGGAGCCGTTTATTTATGATTGTTTAGCCGATAAAGAAGGGAATGTCATTATTGGTGGTGGAAACGGAATTTCGTTTAATGAATACGGTTCAATGTGTATAATTTCAAACAATAACAGATTTCTATACAAAGAACAGGATTTTGGAATTAACGACCGCGTACTTGGCATAGGTAAATGGATGATTACCCGTTTTGAATTTATCAAAGAACTTTCAGACAACTCAATATTGTTAATAGGAGAGTATAATCCAGACTCCTATGATGGACCAATAGATAAAGTATATTTACGCAAATTTTCTTATTGAAATCATAATTCAGACATTATGCCAAATCTTTTTTCTCAACAAACATTAAATGAATGAAAAATAAATTTTCAGATACAATACGGATATAATATAAATATTTTGTATCTTTGCAGCTGGAATTACAGATAAAATACAGATACAATATGGATAAATATATTCAAAAATTAAACTTTGATTTTCTTACAAATCAGCGCGTAATGCAACTTATTGCTGCGATTGACGAGTATCGCGGCAAGTGGAATGTGGTTGAAAAACGCGAAAATCGTTATCTGAAAGAACTGCGAAAAATTGCCACAATAGAAAGTATCGGTTCTTCTACCCGTATCGAAGGTTCTACAATGACAGACGAAGAAGTAAAACAGTTGCTCAAAGACGTAAAAATTACCAAATTCCAAACACGAGACGAACAGGAAGTAAT
>JAISKT010000263.1 GCA_031261295.1 Candidatus Symbiothrix sp.
TCGAAAGCGCTGCTTTTCCGGAAGATAACGAGCCTGCAATTCCTTCGCGGGTAGTGAAACTAAGCAAAGACATGCTCGAATTTGCAGAAGAGCCTCGTCCGGTTATTATTTTAGATAAAGACGGGCAACCGCTCACACAAGGCGATAATCGGCGCCGTTTCTTTGAAGCCTCCTGGATACACAAATACAACGGAAAATATTACTTTTCTTATTCCACCGGCGATACGCATCAATTGTGCTACGCTATCGGCGATAACCCTTATGGGCCATTTACCTATCAAGGCGTTATTCTGAAACCGGTAGTCGGGTGGACAACCCATCATGCCATTGTGGAATACAAAGGAAAATGGTATCTGTTTCATCACGATTGTGTCCCTTCGGGAAATGTCACCTGGTTGCGCAGCTTAAAAGTGATTGAATTGGAATACAATCCGGATGGAACCATCCAAACCATCGAAGGGGGAGGCGACAAATGGAACGCTGATCACGCAGATTAAAAAGGATAACCGACGGCAAAGTGCCATGCCCAATTATTGGTAAAATTAGGATGCATGATTGCCCATTTATCTATTCCGCGTTTGGACGGATCGTACGCTTTCCAGCCGCAATCCAATCGAATAAGGAAAAAATCCATGTCTAATCGCAAACCCAATCCATAGCCTATAGCAATTTCTTTGTAGAAAGAATCAAATTTGAAAGCGCCGCCTTCTTGTTCCGGATAATTTTTTATCGTCCAAATATTACCGGCATCGATGAAGGCTGCCGCTTCCAATTTCCAAAAGAAACGGCTGCGGTATTCAATATTGAAATCCAGCTTGATATCACCCGATTGGTTGAAAAAAGTGGTGGTATCGACCGGTTGGTAACTTCCCGGACCTAATTCCCTTACCGACCAAGCACGCACACTGTTTGCACCACCCGAAAAATACCGCTTTTCAAAGGGAAGCCCGGCCGAATTACCGTAAGGAATGCCTATTCCACCACCAATCCGCCACGCAATTGAATTTTGCCGGTCGAAAACAATGGTCTTGGCATAATCAATATCACCTTTCACAAATTGGGCGAAATAAGTATGAAATAATTTATATGAACCAGAGACATCTTTTTCCGTATCAAGCAATTCGTTTAATCCATATAGAACATTTCCCGCCGATTCTACGGACAGACGGAAAGAATGTGCCCCGCGTTGCTTGTGTGTCGGATCGAAAGTCGTTTTGGTATATGTGTAACCCGTGCCTACTATAAATTGGTCTTTATAACCGAAATATTGTGCATTGGCCGGTAGTCTATTTAAAAACAGGGAATCAATCCGCTGCAAATAGACATAATCAATATCCAACAAATCAAATTGATGACGGCTTGCCGCTCGGTCTCTACCTTGCCAAATATACCGCAAACCGCCTGAAAGCAAGGTTCGGTCGTATTCCGGACGGGTTTGATGATTATAGCTTACGGAAAATTCCGTGGATGCCCGCATTCGCCTTGAAAAGGCACTTTTTATAAATGGAAATACAAATTTAGGAATATGAATAGAGGCTTCTCCTCCAATTTCTAAATACGGCTTGGAGAATTTGTTTAAAGCTTCGTAGGCGCCGTTCAAGGTTTCATAGGCGCCGCGGATTTTGAGGTTGAAAGTCTCCGCGCCCCGAAATAAATTCCGATGCGTGATATTAATCGAAGAAGCAACCCCTAAATCGCCTTCCGTATTGGTACCTTCTATCGAATAGGTAATCGATTGTTTCTTAGCAGGCATAGTCAAAATATAACAATCCAAACGCGCCGTATCGCTTTCCATAAATTCATTGAAATGAATATGGATATTGTTCAAAGCATTCAAACTGGAAAAAGCCGAATAAGTAGCATCTTCCCGCAACTGTGAATAAACCCTTTTCGGAGTTATAAAATTATTGTTAGTAAGCGTTTTAGGCCGTATTGAAGGCTTTTTTCCCTGATAATAAATCGTATAACCATTACTGACAATGCTGTCGGAAACGACATATTCATTCAGGTGATTTATTTTTAAAGGGTCATAATCCAAATAAATAAAAACATTATTGAAATAATATTTCTTATGCGGTATATTTCTAATTTTTCCGTCCGGCAACAATTCCTGAAAAGCATTTAATTTTAAGTTCAAATCAACGGACATAGCGCTCAAAGTGCTATCCGCATCATAATAGATATAATCCTTGTTGAACATATAATATCCTCTGTTCCTGAGCAAATTGGTAATTCGTTCCCTTTCCGCATTCAAAACATCGCGATCAAACAACATGCCTTCTTTTATCAAAGAAAGCCGTTCGGAAGCCGGTTCCAGAATGAGATGCTGCGGCAATTCCTTATTTTCTTCGCTCAATTCTTTTTCAATTTCTTCATCGTCGATAGTCATCGAATAATTGCTAATCCGGTAAGGTGTATTGCCCTTAATCCGGTAGATGACATTGGCTTTTTTATCCTTTTTCGTAATTTCCGACGAAACATCCACATTCATATATCCTTTATTGACAAAGAATTTCTTTAATTCGGAATCCGTCTTATCCACCGAAATTGAATCAAAGATGACCGGTTCCTCACCCACTTTTTTCAATAGGCGATTCATCCATTTCGTGCTGTCTTTCCCTGCCAAATTATAAATCTGAAAAGTGGTTTTATTCAAGGCAAACATCTTATAATTGGGCTGCTGACGCACGTAAGGAATCAGTTCAAGTGTCTTATAATCAGGTATGTCTGATTCAATTTTGACTTTATCCAAAAGGTATTCTCCGTCAGGCACAAATTTTGTAGCGCTACACGAATACAAGCCCAATACAATCAGGGAAAAAAGCCAAAATTTCAGCTTATATATCTTCATTTGTGCATTAATTCATTAAATTATATGCAAAGATAGGATTATTACAAAATAGTTTCTTAGTTTTGTCCAAAAATATTTAGAAAAAGATGATAAGTAAGCCCAAAATTAAGTTTATCCGTTCATTGGAGATGAAAAAATTCCGCAATGAATCGGCTTGTTTCTTAGCCGAAGGGAATAAATTAGTAGCCGACATTTTACCTTCATTCGACTGTGAATGTCTGATAGCTAAGTCTTCCTGGCTGGCCACACAAGGAGATATCCACGCAAAGGAATTGATTGTGGCAGAAGAAAACGACATTGAAAAAGCCAGCCTCTTAAAAACGCCGCAAGACGTAATCGCCATATTCCGACAACCCGAATATCAATTGGACAAAAAAAATCTGAAAGAGGATTTAAGTTTGGTCTTAGACGGCATACAAGATCCGGGTAACTTAGGAACTATCATTCGTTTAGCTGATTGGTTCGGAATAAAAACCATCATCTGTTCGCCGGATACGGCCGATGTATATAATCCCAAAACCGTTCAGGCTACCATGGGAGCCATCGCCCACGTGCGGGTTTTTTATACGCCGCTTGTCGATTTTTTGAAAGAAATGCAGGATATTCCCATTTATGGTACATTTTTAGACGGAAAAAATATTTATCGGGAACAATTATCCGCAACCGGATTGATTGTCATGGGAAATGAAGGCAAAGGAATTAGTCCTTCCGTCAAAAAAGGAATATCGCACAAGTTGTACATACCCAATTATCCTCCCGATACCGTATCGACGGAGTCATTGAATGTAGCTGTCGCTACTGCCGTTACCTGCGCAGAATTTAGACGAAAACAGACTTACCAGACATAATTGAATCCGAAACTTAATAATTCATTTAATTGTACAGGTCCAAACCGGGGATCTCTTGCCAATCCCTTGCTGTCGTCAAACCGGGCATACAAAGATATGGTTGTTGAAAAATACCGGTTAATAGGCAGATTCAACACATTTTCCGATTCAATGGTAACCTTTTCATAATTGGTAAAATATTTGAAACGGGAAGAAAAGTTGACACTTTTATTGAAATTCATCACAAGTTTGGAATTTATCGTCGAACCCAGATCGAGTAAATACGTTTTTCCTTCCGGAATGCCATATCGTGCCGGATCTATTTCATCGTTAAAAATGCCGGTGTATTGGACGGATAAAGGAGAAATATCCATGTTAATACTGAGTTTTTTTCCTTTCACCTTGGGGTAAGCTTTTTCCATTTGATATTTCATACCCAAAATACCCATGTTGACCATAATTGGAGAAAAAATGGAAGAAATAGCATCGGTTGAATTTTCCTTGAAATTTTTGAACAACTGCGACTTGATTTCCACGTTGGAAGAATAAGACCAGTGTTTTGCAGCCTGTATACCAAAATCCGAATAAGTCCGGATTAAGTCTTCCCCAATTCGCATCGACCGAAGTGTATCGTTTGGATTGGTGTAGAGACTCAATTTCCATTCAATGAAATTATTAAACTGAATCTTACCTTTCTTGTAGTTGAGCGTAAGATTTTGATTACTCAATAAATTCAAGTTTCCTACACCGCCTTTATACCAGTTATCGGAAATATAATTTTGGGAAAACTTGACTACGTTATTACCGGATATAATCCAATATTTCCGTTTGGGGACGAAACGTTCCGGCTTGTCTCCCTTCTCGGTATCCAAACCAAAATCTATTTTAAATGGATTCTGGATAACATTGGCTTCTATTTCTTCCAACACCTCTTTCTTTTCAGGAAAAGACGCGCTGGTGTATTTTACTAAATTCGGGTGATGATAAAAAATATTCCGGTACGCCTCCCAGTAAGTCTCTTTTCGATGATATTTATCCGCAAATAATTTTTGATAGACAATGAAATCCGGAAGTTCGGATTTTTTTTGAAATGGAAATTCAGGTGTCAAAGAAGACGGAATGTTTATAAAATCTCTACGCGCAACAATCGGTAACAGAAACGGATTGAGAATGACCGTATCACATTGAACAATAGTACTGGTTGTTGGCAGCGACAGATTTTGCACAGGAACAACCGTATCGGAAGAAATTACATCAGTTGCTGTATAATTCAGATAGTCTATATCTTCAAGCTCAATTTGAGAAAACACATTGATTGAAGTGAAAAAAGCAAATACAAAAATGGAAATACAGTACAGTTGCGTTTTTTGAATGAAAAACATAGATTAAAATTTTTTTGTTTGCGCGAAATTACACATTTATTTTGTTATAACAATGATTTGCATGCAATTTTAAAATTTTTAAATACATTTTGACCGATTTGGCTATCGCACAAAATTCATTACTTGGAAAAATCGGATGGAATTAAGGTAAAATCCGAAGCATTTAGTTTTATTGCATCTTTGGTGTTTTTAAACGGGTCTCCCAACTTCTTGAATTTCGCCGACGATTCGCCGCCTCTTTCCGTAATAAAATAATCGGCAACAACAGAATATTTGTGCATCGTGTTTTTCATTACTTTTGCTTTTTCATTTCCAGCCAGATAAAAAGTATAAACACATCGCATATAAGATAACTGATATTTTAAATCGGTTTCTTCCCAAAAGTAATCGTTGACGAATGTAATGTCGCCCCACTCACCTTTAGTCCTTCCCAATGGATCTTTTATAGCCTCATTTGCCTGTTTTATTTCACGATGTATTGATAATATGGCTTTGTCATTGATTGATATATATATAAACCCTTTTTCCCGATTGTTGTTCATGCCGCCGGAAAATTCAATCTTATAAATTCCGTCTTCGTTGCTTGGTTGTCGTATATATGAATAATTTTTATAATTTTCCGGATTTATTACGGGATTATATGGATAAAGCGATGGATGTACATTCAAGGTTATATGAATACGTACCGAATCTGCCTCAAACATTTTTTTATCGGAAAAACTTAATTTCGGTTCTTTCCCTTTTAACTCTTCTTTTAGTGTAAAAGGACTTGTAAGCATTTCGCACTCACCAATAAAAATAAGTCTGTCATCTTCTGCCATTTGTTTCCTATATCTGCTTTTCAAAAGAGAATACTCCGTCGGATAGTTATTGGAAATATTATCCCATGCTTCCTTCAATATGGATTGGGGAGTCGAAACAGTAATTTCCGGCAAAGAGATTGTTTTAGGGTTTAAATAAACAGTCATCTGATTTTTACGAATTTCGGAAACGGAAATGTGCTTCGATTCATAGCCTATGCACGAAAAAACAAGCGTATCAGACGAAAAAATGCCATAGCCAATGAAAAACGCTCCATTGGTATTCCCTATATAGGATTGTTCATTCCCCGATAATACCGTAATAGAAACAAAAGGTATCGGCTCTTTTGTCTCTGAATCAAGCGCAAGTCCTTTGGTATTTTGGGCCGTTACTGATAGTATTGATATAAAGAGGAACAACACAATGGATAAATGAATTTTTCTTATCATATATTTTTTCTTTATCCTACTTTCGTAAAATTTCCTTTTTCTTCCCCGTCACCAAACTAACCACCACAATCACAATCACCGACAGCGGCAACGAAAACACAATCTGGTCAACGGCAAACCAGGGATAGGTTTCTATCAGCACTTCTTTGCCGAACAATACTTTGCAGAGTCCGATGGGCGCCGCTTCCGCCTTGTGCAGGAAAGCCATGATGAACAGACTGGACAACAAGCCCACCCACAGACTTGCCAAGGCGCCCTGTCGTGTTACTTTTTTCCAATACAGCGAACAGAAATAAGCCGGCAGGAAGGTGACCGCACATACGCCCATGAACAAAGCCGTTCCTCGCGCTATGATGTTGGCGCTTAAAACATAACAGATGGCGTAACTGAACAGGATGGAACACATCACGCCAAACCGAACGCCGAGTGAAGAATGGGGATTGTTTTTCCGTCCCAATTTCGGGAACATATCCGCTCCGAAAGAGGCGCCCATGGTGTGGAAATGCGAACTCAACGTGGACATACTCGCCGAAAGTACGCAGAGCATAAA
>JAISKT010000316.1 GCA_031261295.1 Candidatus Symbiothrix sp.
CCTCAAAGAAAAGTACATCATGGACAAAATGTAAAACGCTTGCGCGAAATGTTAAATATCAAACAGGAAGCACTGGCCGATAAGATTAATGTGGCTCAACAAACCTTGTCCCGCTATGACGTACAGGAAAAATTGGATGATGAACTGCTGGAGAAAATTGCAAAAGAATTGAATATCCCGGTGGAGGCGATCAAAAACTTTACAGAAGAAGGAGCGCTTAATATTATATCCAATACATTTCAGGATGAAGCATTCATGGGGGAGGTTATCCACTATAATCCTACTTTTAATCCAATAGACAAAGTGGTGGAACTCTATGAGCGAATGCTGAAAGAAAAAGAAGAAAGAATCAGTTTTTTAGAAAAAATATTAATGGAGAAAAAATAATACTTTTATACGACTTCCTGTCGCACTCAATCCACAAAAGTAAAATTTATTTTTATACCTATTTCTCAAATATTATCATCGACCACTTTTCTCATTGACTCTATCATTTCCTGCTTTTGTAAAATTGGGTCTTTATTTTCAGCTCCATATTTTATTGTAAATTGCTCTTTTATCTTAAAATTATTTCGTTTAGCTATAATAATATTTGGAAATTGGTACATATAGCTGTTATAAACAAATACAGATTGATTATATGTTTTTGCCAATTTATTTAATTTACTACTGGAGCGAATAAATTCTTCTTTTAATAAGAAATTTTTCTCCGAAGACATATCCAAACTATCCAAAAATGCTATTAAGCTTTTATTTAATTCATATTCCAAATAGACATATTCTTCTGAACATTTATCTTTGTATTGATTTCTGGTATTACTGTTTTTTAAAACTTCCCCATAAATAGTACTGTCATTCACGAGATAACTCTCTAATGGGATAAGCCTTTCTGTAGAAGACGTAAAAAGTTCTGTCCAGTTTTTATGAACATCATTTTCATATTTTACCAGATTAGATTTAACAATATGATTATAAATAAAAGTCAAAACAATTATAGCAACCAGAATAGATGCTATCATACCTAAGAACCATTTCAATACCTTCATTTTATTTACTCTTTTTTAATTGTTTATAATATTTTTTGTAATCAAAAATTGTATCGTAAAGTATATTATTACCATTTCCCACGAGAGCCACCACCTCCGGTTCCATAATGTTGTGTGTGGTTTAATGCTTCATAGGCATTAATATCCAGATTTTTTATTCTATACATCAGATATGAATTCTTAATTGATAAATTTAAATTTTCAGCACCTAATTTCACAACCACTCCATAAATAGTTGAATCAATTTCTCCTGCATACCCTGATGCTTTTTTTAGATCTCTTATTGTTGAAATGGCACTACTGAATACGTCACTTGCAGTTTGATCTGCTTCAGTTCCATAAAATTTAATTATAGCTTCTCTTACCTGAGTCAAAATTTCACCGGCTTCTGTTGTTTCTAAAAGAGCATCTATTACAAAAGTATTTGCCATCATACGGTTTTCATTTTTCATATATTTTTTAACTAATTTTTGAGCTTTTAGATAATCATCTAATGAAGCCGATAAATGATTCAGTCCGGCATTCATTATTCCAATAGCAGATCCTTGCCAAAAATTACCGCCTGTTAGTTCTGCTCCTGCTCCGCCTGCTAAACCGGAAAAAACATAAGTTCCCAACGCGCTGCTTGCGAAATCGCCTCCATACATCATAAATGCCGAACCGGCTAATGATCCTAAAGCTCCCGAAGCAAAGCCTTGCGTAAAATCGCCGCCCGAAATTCCGGCCATCATACCATTTGCAACCCCATGTGAAGTGGCTCTCAATATCTCTCCTGCAATGCCATTACTGCCTATAGATCCAAAAGAAGCGCCAATGCCGGCTGTTAATACTCCCGAAGCTGCACCTATTCCGACAGATTTGCCGAATTGTCCCCAATTCCAATTATTGAACCCGCCATCACTAAAGGCTACACTTGCCGTATATCCGGCTCCTCCAATTACGGCACCCCAACAAGCTGCATCAACAAGGGTTCCAAGAGGGCCTAAGAATAACGAAAAAATAAAATCACCGCTCGGATCCGTATATTTAAACGGATTATTCAAACAGTACTGGTACCGGTTATAATTCAGCCAATCCCCCGGCGTCTGCACATACGGATCGGGACTCAAAAACATGGCTGTGCGCGGATCATACACCCGGCCGTTCATGTTAATCAGACTGAATTCCGAGAGGTGCTCGTGCATGGTATAACCCCGATTGACGATAAATGCTGTGCGTGTATCGGCTTGTGAGCAATCGTTGGGATTGCGGCGATTGCCCCATGGATCGTAAGCATAACGTTCGGCTACCGTTCCGTCCGGCAATGACAATGCTATCAAAGAACCCTGGTAATCGGTGTGGACATAATACAAAGTATCTTTCCCTGCATTCTGTACATATAGGGCCGCCAAACCGTTACCGCCGCAAATATAATGAATTTTTCGGATATTACTACCGTTATCTTCTTCTTCGTAGTCGCCCATGTAATAACGGGTCAATTTTCCTGCCGGAGTGGTCAATTCCGATTTGATACGCTGTTCGTCCACTCCATACGCAATCGAAAGGTCATAATCGCCTTCCCTTATGCGTTCTACTTTCTTAAAATCGGTATAAGTAATCGTTTGCGGAATGGAAAAATCAACACCCGGATACGTGGAAAAAGAAGTTAAGGCATGCAACGGCTGGTCATCTT
>JAISKT010000236.1 GCA_031261295.1 Candidatus Symbiothrix sp.
GCCGCGTTGCGTGTACCGGTTGCATTGGCCCAGGTAGAGTTATCGGCGCTCTGTTGCCAGTTGTAGGTGATAGCGCCCGAGCCGCCGGTTGGAGCCGCCAACGTAAAGGCATTCGTAGCGCCGCTACAGATAGTAGCCGCCGTAGGGTTACCTTGTGTAAAGACAGCCGGAACGGTTAACGTGACACCCGTGGTAATTGTTGTTCCACAAATATTGGTTACCGACAAGGTCAATGCCTTGCCGTTGTCAGCGGTTTGTACTGCATAACTTAGACTTGCGGACGTACCGATAGTGGTTCCGCCCAATTTCCATTCATATTGGGTGACCGGCGACCCGTTATCGGAGACAACATTGGCAGTCAAAGCCAAAGTGCCGCCGATACATACGGTAGGAGCGGTTAAAGCCCCAACCGTAGGAGCGCCGGTACAGGCAATAAATACCCGGTTCCATTTGGCTCCATCCCAGACATAAAGACCTGCACCGTTACCGCCTGCAAGCGTTGCATTGGTGTTATAGACTATCAAACCTTTCAAGCTCTCCGCAGGGACGGTGATCGAAGCCGAGTCGGTAAACGCCGCCGGTATCCGGTTGACATTGTTTATTTCCACGTTCAGGGGAAGTAAACCGAGTTTAGCAGTCGTACTCGTCAAGTCCAGCAAGCTGCCGCCTTTGGCAGAGACATCGGTATCTCCGATGTGTACCTGCGCCTGTAAGCCGACAGACTGAAAAAACAGCAAGGCGGCGCAAAGCGCCACCCATACTAACATTCGTTTCTTTTTCATCCTTTTCATGCTTTTTTCCAGATGGCTTCCCATTTGTTACTTCCGTTCCATACATAAATACCTTCGCCCGTAGTGGTATTGGTATTATACACAATCAGCCCTTTCAAGTCGGCGGCGGCCGCCGGAGTCGTCAGGTCTGTCAAAGCCGTTAAGGTTGTCAGATTTACCTTCGGTAATAACAACCCGCCTTTATACCCTGTCGCATTTAAATCCAGGACAGCGCCCTTGGTGGGGGTAGCCGCATCGTTGCCCCCGATAATCACTTGTGCATTCGCACTTGCCGCACTCATTACGATGAGCGTCAGCGCTAAAAATACAATTTTCTTCATTATTGTTTTTATTAAGTTTATAATCTGGTAAGAGGGACAGGCAACCGGTAAATTAAAAATTAAAATTATAAATAATGAAAAAAAATCTGTGTGGTTGCCTGTACCCTATGTGGTGGGCGGGAGCGTTCAAATAGCTAAAATGAGAGAAAAAACCATTGAACTAAAACACCCGCCAATTTCCTTTGAAATCTCCCTGTCATTGCGGTTTCTCGACTTCGCTCGAAATGACGATTGTATGTGTTTGTGAAAATACATTTGACTTGTTCTGCATGTCTGTAGAAATTTATGCCTCCAAGTCCCTGTGAAGCGGTTATTTAAAATAGAAAAACGTGGGACTCAAACTTTATTTGCTATTGAGGTCTTAGGATACCCACACGTACAAATAAGTTATGCCCACGAATCTACGTGAACGTTACTAACTTATTCTTGTACGTGATGAAATTTCCTAAGTTTCAATAGCAAGAATAATAGCTTACGCTTTTCTTTTAATGAATTATGTCTTTATAAATTGTTTCCTATTTTGTAATAAAAGCTTTTTTGTTTATTTAATGGGCAAAAGTAATATCTTTTTTTATAATAACAAAGGATTTAGCAAAAAATAACTTTTGAAGGTGCACTGCACACCTTGTTCTTTTCGCACTGTGCACCCAAAAATCTTAATTGATAAACGCCAGAATTTCTCCTTTTTGCACCTGGTCGCCTTGTTTCACATACGTTCCGACGATGGTTCCACCATATCCGGCTATGACCGGTTCTATTCCGTAGGAACTTTGAATGTAGCAGAGATTCGTTCCTTTATCAATCGTTGCCCCTTCAAAAGGAGCGGTGGAGGCATCCATCATATCGTATTGCCAAATCACTTGTCCTTTGCAGGGCGCATGTATCGGTTTGGCATTTGGATAGACAGCCGTGATTTCTTCAAAACTGAACATCGGAATTTCCACTACCGGACGTTTGATAATGATGGGGGTGCCGGCTTTTTCCTTGGCTTGTTCCAGTTCCAGGTTGAAGCGGTTTTTGGCAGCGCCCGATTTCATATCGCGGTATTGACGTTCGTGCATGGCAAATTCAAACAGTTCTTCTTCATCGCGACCTTCAGACCACCCGTTTGACTTCATTTCTTCACGGAACTTATCCAATTCGTCGGGGAAAGCATCCTGCGGATTTCCATCATAAAATTCCAAGTTGTTCGCTTTCGCCAATTCAATGATTTCGGGAGCCAGCGGCCCGGGAAGTTTTCCTGTTTTGCCCAGAATCATGTTCCAGCTGTCTTTGTCAATCATGGAGAAACGGGGTTCGCCTTTTGCGGCAGCAAAAATATTCATCAAAGCGATATTTTTTACGTATTGGCTGAAAGGCGTTACCAAAGGCGGATAACCCAACATCGGCCAGATGGATTCCACTTCGTTGAACAGTTGTACCACCAGATTATTGAGGGTGACTTCTTTTTTCCCTTTTTGTTTGAGCGCCAGATTAATCGCATTGTGCATTCCTTTCAGGTCGGCCATCATGGAACCCATCATACCGCCCGGAAGGCCGCAACCCACTAATAAGGACGTCATAATCTTGTTGCTCGGGTCGATGAAATACCCCAGGAAGTCGTCGATGAACGTTTGGGTCAGGCGCCGCGCTTCCATGTAAGCTTCCATATTGATTTCAGGCACCAGATAACCGGCATCTTTCAACATGGCTTGAATGGTAATCACATCCGGGTGAACCATTCCCCAGGATAAGGGTTCCATCGCTACATCAATATAATCGACTCCATTGTTGGCCGCTTCCAGCATGGAGGCCACCGAAAATCCTGGCCCGGAATGTCCATGATATTCAACTTTAATTTCCGGATGACGGGTTTTTATTCCCTTGATAATTTGTCCGTTACTGTAAGGACGACCGATTCCGGCCATATCTTTCAGACAGATTTCTTCCGCACCGGCTTCAATCAGTTGTTCCGCCAGGTTTACATAATAATCGACCGTGTGAATGGGGGAATAAGTGATACACAAAGAAGCTTGTGGAATCATTCCGCCGTCTTTGGCATATTGGATGGAAGGGATAATGTTGCGGGGATCGTTCAATCCGCAAAAAATACGGGTAATGTCCACGCCTTGTGCATGTTTCACCTTGTACATCAACCGCCGCACATCCGCAGGCACCGGATTCATCCGGAGTCCGTTCAAACCCCGGTCGAGCATGTGGGTCTGTATCCCGGCTTTGTTAAAAGGAGCGGTAAATTCGCGAACGGCCTGATTGGGATTTTCTCCGTACAGCAAGTTCACTTGTTCAAACGCACCTCCGTTGGTTTCTACTCTTGAAAAGCACCCCATATCCACAATAACGGGGGCTATCTGTCTTAACTGATCCACTCTCGGCTGATATTTGCCGGATGATTGCCACATGTCGCGGTAAAGCAAACTGAATTTGATTTCTCTTTTCACAATGTTAAAATCTATGCTATTATATAATCTATTTCCTTATTGAAATAACAGTACAAAATTACTACATTTTTTCAGATAACAAATTGAAAGCCTATTTATAAATATATGTTAAATAACACGTTTAACGTTCTGACTAAAAACATATTCGGATTGTTTCAAAAGTGATGCTTTTTTACATGCAAATAGAACAAATTCACAAAATTCTAAAGATTATCTTACTTTTAAAATTTGCTTTAAATAATATTCATTATTTTTGTCAAATGAAAAAGATAATTACAATTTGCTTAATCCTTTTTGCCATCCTTTTTCCTGGTAAATCTCAAACGGGAAGAGCCGTGGAAATAGTTCAAACGCCGGAAGGACGTATGATGAAACAGTTTCAAAACCAGGCATTTCCTATACACAACCGGACCGTCAAACGGGGCGCATTTGCTCTTTCGCCAAAACTCAGGGCCGATGAAATCCCGCCTTTTACGCTTTTTGAAACTTTTGAGGACTGGGACAAAACACCAACCTGGTTGCCGCAAGCTTGGACCTGGGAAAGCCAAACCGGAATCAGCCGGGATAATCCCGATAATATTACCTGGTTTACCGCAGCTGCCTCTATGGGAATGCGGCCTACGGACGGTAAATATTACGAATGGATCAATTTTGGGGTAGAACAGCGACAGGATGAATGGCTGATTTCTCCCGCCATCGTTCCGCAAACAAATGATGCGCTTTTCTTCGATGCCAATTTCAGCCCTTTTTGGATGCTTTATAATATGGAAAGTTATGAAATTGATTTCAATCATCCGGCTTCTACTTTACGGGCGCTGATTTCTACGGATAATGGTGAACATTGGACTTCTTTGTGGAATGCCATTGACGATTACAGGCAATATACTCCCGCCGAATTGGAGGAATTTTATATAGACGCCGAATGGCATGAAGTAAAAATAGCATTGA
This sequence comes from Candidatus Symbiothrix sp., assembly GCA_031261295.1. Taxonomy (GTDB): domain Bacteria; phylum Bacteroidota; class Bacteroidia; order Bacteroidales; family Azobacteroidaceae; genus Azobacteroides. The sequence goes on from JAISKT010000236.1 coordinate 4,498, forward strand.
CAGCGTATGTGGGAAAAACGGTAAAAATCGCTTTTCGTTACGAAGGACTTTTCGGCGATTCCAACGGCCTGGATCGTATTTCCGTGAGTCGTGAAAGGCCTTTTACGCCCAAAGCGCCGGAAGCTTCTTACGCCATTCCGCAAGGATTTTTCCTGGCGGGACTTAGTCCGAACGGGGCGGGGATTCCGGGAGTGATGTTTGCCCCGGCTTATCTTCCCATCACTTGGTACAATACGTCTTTCGATGCCAATCAATATCATTGGACAATGCCTGACATCTATGGCACAGGAACTTATACTTCTTCGGAAGAAAATCCAACGGCACGCTATATTCCCGATGGTTACTATTTCCCGGCTCTGACTGTCGATTGGGATGGGAAAGAATCCGAACCGTATTCCTGGGAAAGGGAAACGCCGGATTTACCGTACGAAAAAGCGGTTTTTTTTACCGGGGGAACGATTGCGGAACAGGCAAAAGAGACCGGTTTGGATATTCCCGGGCTTGGTGTTGGTAATTTCAACTTAATCAATGGCATAGCGCCTTATATGTTTGCTCCCGGAGATTATTGGTTCGGCACGACTTTGGATAATTCTACGGATGGCATCGCTAATTTTTTTGATGAACCGGCCCAACCCTACGTTTTGAATGGCGTGAATATTGCGGTTGCGAATTTCAAAGCGCCTGCCGGAACGACACTGCATCTGATCATCCACCGGGTGGTAAACGAGCAACTGTTGGATACGATTGCAACCGCCCAATGGACTACGGACAAAGCGATGAACGAACCGGAGTTTTACAATCTGGCTTTTACCCTGAATGAACTATTGATTAATGACGCCTTGTTGATTGAATTGACCGGTTTTAATCAGAAAGCGGGCGTTTCCTTCGCTTGTTTTTCTGAAGAACTGCATGCGAATAAGGAGGAAAATCATGCTTATTTGTTTACTTTCAACGAAAAAAATGAACGAACGCTCATAACGCCGGATGTAATCAGCCCCGGAAATTATACATCCTTGTGCTTTAGTTTGGATATGGTTTATTCATTTATCGGACCCAAAAACTTGAATTATTTAATTGAATTCGGGCCGGAAAGCGGGCAAAAAACAGTGGACATGGACACCTATTATCCTTCGGAAAATTGGAGGATCGTTAGTGAACTTCCCGAATGGTTGACGATGACGGTAACGAATAATCAAATCACTTTTACGGCAGTTGAATTGCCGGAAGGTTTTGAGCGTCATTCCGTTGATGTGGTGATTAGCGATGGAAAAGGGGGTTTGTGTATTTTTCAAGTTGTTCAGGATCTGTTTGTTGGAATTGATTCTCCCCGAGCCGGTCACCAAGTCAGAATCCTTACCAAAGGCGATTCCGTTGAATTGATTTATCCGGGTGAATGGTTTAATTCGGCTACTGTTTATACTGTTTCCGGACAAAAAACGGCTTCTTATGCGCTGTCGCCGGCCGGCCGGTTTATTTTGCCTGCTTCGGTAATGAACCGGGGGGTATATATTATAAGGTTGGGAGGAAAGACAGCAGAAACGATTCGGATTGTCCGTTGAGGAATTGTAATAAAAAAGTTGTAACTTTACGCAAAAAATAGAATAGAAAACACCTAAAATATCATGACTAACGAATTTGAACCCAAAGTATTAGCCTTTGTCTGCAACTGGTGTACCTACACCGGAGCCGACTTGACAGGCACGAGCCGTATCAAATATGCCTCGAACGTCAAAATCATCCGTTTCCCCTGTACGGGACGCATTGATTTTATGCTCATACTCAAAGCATTTGCCAATGGATCGGACGGCGTTATCGTGTCGGGTTGCCATCCCAACGACTGCCACTACACTTCCGGAAATTTTCATGCGCGCCGCCGCTGGATATTGTTCCGCAGCCTGCTCGATTTTCTGGGAATAGACATCCGGCGCATCCGCTTCTCGTGGGTATCGGCTGCCGAAGGCGCCAAATGGGCGGAAGTAGTAAACGAAACAGTCGCCGGCTTGCGGGAATTAGGCCCTTATACCGACTATCAAAAAGCAGCTGATTTCTTAGCTGAAAATGAAATAACGGAAGAAATGGAGGTAAATCATGAGTGAATTACAAAATAAAGTCAAGGAACTTTTTGAAAAAAATGAAATTGACCTGTTCATCGGATACGAAAAAGGGACACGGAAACCCCGTCCGGTTTTTGTATCTAAAAAAGAAGATATAGAAAATTTGATTTTCGATGACAATTGTTCGGGCAATTTAGCGGTTTACCTTACCCGGAAAGACTTGGTTGGCGGGAAAAAAGCGGGCATTTCGGCTTCGTACTATGCCTTGAAAAGCATAGCCCAATTGTTTGACGAAAATCAGTTGAAAGAAGAAAACCTGCGGGTACTTGGCATTTCAAAAGAAGGCAAAGTCAAATTGTTTGACTCCGCAGAAGAAATCAAACAGCATTTAACGGAAACGCCTCCGCCGGCGAAACTCGAAGACGACGAATTAGTCCGTAAAATGGATGCCATGACACCCTCCGAACGTTGGGGGTTTTGGACGGACGAATTATCAAAATGCTTCAAATGTTACGCTTGCCGTTCGGCTTGTCCGATGTGTTACTGTACCAAATGTATTGTGGAAGTCAACCGTCCGCAATGGGTACAGCCTTGGGCGGGCACTATCAGCAATATGGAATGGCAAATCAACCGTGTCATGCACTTAGCGGGGCGCTGTTCTGATTGCGGTTCGTGCGGCGCGGCTTGTCCGTTGGGCATTCCCATTCATATACTGACACATAAAATGGCGGAAAGTGTAAAAGAAAATTTCGGAGAAGCCGATGGCAACGGTAATGTGCTTTCGACATTCAAACCGGATGATAAGGAAAACTTTATACATTGATGATCATTATTTTATGGCGAAAAAAGAATATAAAATAGGCAATAAATACACCGTTCGTCAATTGATGGAATTGACAGTTCAACTTATGCATGATTCTATTCCGGAACATATAGATCGGGCAGATCCCAAGGTGGGCGCCGTACTGGCAAAAGAAGATGGGACTTTGATAAATACTGCTTATAGAGGTGAACTTCGTCAAGGCGATCATGCCGAATTTACGTTATTAGAACGAAAACATCGCCCTGATTTATTAGAAGGAATGGTAATTTATGCTACATTAGAGCCTTGCGCTCCCGGTGCACGAAGTATTACCAAGTTGGGATGTGCCGAACGAATTGTAAATGCCCGAATCAAAAAAGCATACATAGGAATTGAAGATCCCGACCCCAAAGTAAAAGGGAATGGCATCGCCCATTTGCAAAGACATCACATTGAAATTGGTTTTTTTGATAGGGATTTGCAAGAGCAAATTTTTGCTGCCAATGAACAGTTTCTAAAAGAAGCAGAAGAAAGGGCTAAATTGGCGGAAACAGAAGATTTGGAACAAGGTTTTTCTGAATTGGACAAATCGTTAGATCATTTTGATTTGAAAGATTTTTCATCAGAAGCGTTGGAAAAATTCAGAGAGAAACTCCAAATTGGCTATGTTTTGGATTCTAATGACTTTAAGAGTGTGCTTAGAAAATGGAATTTTTTCAGGGTTGACGATAAAACAAAAACGGCACATCCTACGGGTTTAGGTATTTTGCTTTTTGGCAATCATCCACAAATAACTTATCCCCAATCGTTAGTGAAATTTACCGTTAAAACTCAACAGGAAGGAAGACCTATAATTTTAGATTTTGATGGGCCATTGGTTTTGATGCCTGAAAAAATTGAATCCTATTTGGAAATCAATTTTCCAAAAACCATTGATCGGTCATCTTTTGCCCGAAAGGAAATAAAAGAAATTTACTTTGAAGTGTTGCGTGAAGTCATTATTAACGCGATTGTACACAGGGATTATAAAATTGAACAAGCCAATATTAATGTAAAGATTGATGTTGATAAGATTGTAGTTGAAAGTCCGGGCAAACCCCTGATTCCCATAGAAAAATTACAGAACTATACGGCTCCTACTTATAGTGTCAATCCGAAAATCGCCAATGTTTTTTATCAAATGAAATTCATAGAGAAACGAAACCTCGGAATGGAAGAGTTACAGGAATATGCCGGCAGGATGGGCGTGAACAAACCGACCATTAAATATGACGAGCCTTATTTGTATGTAACGTTATGGAGAAACGCAGAAGCGAAATTGAGTCCAACAACGGATGAAATAAAAGCATTTGTGGAATCAAAAGGCAAAATTTCTTCTGTTGACTATGCTACAAGATTTGGTTCTTCCACTAAAACGGCAGCAAGAAATCTAAGTGCTCTTGTGGATGAAGGCGTTTTAGATAGAGAAGGAGAAAATAGATGGACAACATATTTTTTAAAGAAATAGCAAATGTCCGTTAGAATTAATAAAGGGCAACTTTTCACCATTCTCTCGGACATGTCCGAGAAAATGTCCGAGAGAATGGTGAGAAAACAATAATTTTGGACATTTTCTCGGACATGTCCGAGAAAATGTCCGAGAAAATGTCCGAGAGAATGTCCGATAAAATACTAAAAGTAACAACAACTTCAGACACTTTATCGGACATGTCCGAAGTTTTGTCCGATAAAATGATTAAAAATATAAGTTTATGGAAAATAAATATATCTCAAAAGAGAACTTAAAAAATTGGTTGACAAAAATAATCGCCGACGGCCGGCAACTTTACGCCCCGGTTCGCAAAGGAGATAAAACCGATTTCAGACCTATTGATGCCGTCGATGAAATCGCAACAGAACACATTCAGACCACGCAGTCTGCCAAAGCGATTGCTTTTCCGCGTACCGAAAAACTTTTTTCCTATAAAAAGAAGAACGGCGATATAACGCTTCAGGATTACAATCCGGAGGCATTGCCCGAAACGGTGGTTTTCGGTCTTCATCCCTGCGATGCTGTCGGATTCCGTCCTTTGGGAAGCATTTTTAATTGGGATACGCCCGACAAACCGTACAATGAACGCCGGAAACGCACCACGCTGATTGCCGTAAGTTGCACAAAAAGTGATGAATATTGCTTTTGCACCTCGGTAAATGGCGGTCCCGGAAATACCGAAGGCAGCGATATTCTCCTGACACCTGTTAAAGAGGGTTATTTGGTCGAAATTAGTACGGAAAAAGGGAAGGAATTAGTGGGAAAATATAATTCCTTGTTTACCGCTTCAGACGACAATCTGAATAAGGAGGAGTATCTTGCCAAAATTCCGGCACGTTTCAGTGTAGAAGAAATCAGCAAGAAAATCGCCGGAATGTTTGAAAGTGAGGTCTGGAAAGCGCAATCCGAACGTTGCCTTGGTTGCGGAGCCTGCGCGTTTGTTTGCCCGACCTGCGCCTGTTTCGATATCCAGGAAGATGCCGAAGGCAATACGGGCAACCGGATTCGCTGCTGGGATTCCTGCGGATTTTCATTGTTTACCTTGCACACTTCGGGACACAATCCGCGTCCAAACCAAAGCGCCCGCTGGCGCCAACGCTTGATGCACAAATTTTCATACATGCCCGACCGCTTGTCAGTTGTGGGATGCACCGGCTGCGGACGATGCTCGCGAGCCTGCCCGGTCGATATGAATCTCAGTGAACAGTTATCAGTTATTATAAAGCAATAAAAGACCTGTCATTGCGGGCTTGACCCGCAATCCCACGAACACCGTTAAAGAGCAATTAACGATTAGCAGGAGATTGCGGGTCAAGCCCGCAATGACAAAACAACAATAAAATATATGAATGAAAATATTTATTTGCCTTATTTGGTAAACATCGAAAAAATCACGGAAGAAGCCCCCGGAGTAAAAACGTTCCGGTTGAAATTCAAAAACGAAGAAGAAGCCCGGAATTTTAAGTTTAAAGCCGGACAATTTGCCGAATATTCCGTTTTCGGCGAAGGCGAATGTACTTTTTGTATCGCCTCCTCCCCTACGCGAGACGGATACGTCGAATGTACTTTCCGCGAAGCCGGAAAAGTCACTTCCGCTCTTGCCAAACTCGAAGAAGGCGACACGATGGGATTTCGCGGCCCGTTCGGAAATACATTCCCATTAGATGAATGGAAAGGCAAAAACCTGCTGTTCATCGCAGGAGGTATCGCGTTGCCACCCATGCGTTGCGTGATTTGGAACGCCCTTGATACTCGCGAAAATTTCAAGGACATCAGCATTCTTTACGGCGCCAAATCGGTTGCCGACCTCGTCTATAAACACGAACTCAAAGAATGGGAAGAACGTTCAGACGTTAAATTAGTGACTACCGTTGATCCCGGCGGCGAAACGCTCGATTGGACAGGCGAAGTAGGATTCGTTCCCGCCGTATTGGAAAAGATGAATCCTTCGGCGGAAAACACCATTGCCATTGTTTGCGGCCCTCCGGTGATGATTAAATTTACTTTCCCTGTTTTGGATAAACTCGGATTTAAACCCGAACAGATCTACACCACCCTCGAAAACCGGATGAAATGTGGTGTGGGAAAATGCGGGCGCTGCAATGTCGGGAAAATGTATGTCTGCAAAGACGGTCCGGTATTTTCGAGAGTGGCATTGGAGGAATTGCCAGCGGAATATTAACAAAAATCAGACAAACAAATTGTCTAAAATAACTTCTTTTTGAACAAGGCTATAATATTTATTTATTGCTGTACCATAAGTAGTTAGCATAAGTAAATGTATTGCTTTACGTGTTTTATTTTCAGAAATAAACGCCGAAATTTTGTTGCGCAGGTTTTCTTCGTAATCTTTGTCAATAACGAATTGATTTTTAGCAAATTTTATCTCGCAGAGGTCGATAATCCCGTCTTTGCGGTCAATAACCAAATCAATTTGAGCGGCAGGCATTGAATTTTCGCTGCGCCACGCCGAAATTGCCGTTTGTACGCCCGAAATTCCCAAAGTGCGCTTGATTTCGGCAACATGTTGCAATGCCAAAATTTCAAAAGCATAACCGGCCCAAGCATTGTGTTGCGGTGTATTCAGTGAATTAGTCCAAAAATTTTCATCATTGTTTTTGTTTTGCGCTAAATATTTGAAATAGAACAACGTATAAGAGTCGAGAAGTTGATAAAGTTGTTCCTGTTTTTTCTTCCCAAAAGAATGATACGAGCGAATAAAACCGCAATATTCAAGATTTTTGAGTGTGGTTGTCAAGCCGCCGCCGCTCGAAAGTTGGGCAGTGCTTTCAATTTCTTTGCGTGTAAGTCCTTTCGCTTTCATGCTTAACGTCTCTACAATTTTTATGTAATCGACATAATTTTTAAAAAGCGAGGCATAGAGATTTTGAAACTCGTTTTTGAGTTCGCCATTTTGTGCAAAAAACAGATTATCAATATTTTGCGATACGCTTAACCCTTTTTGTATTTTGCTTAAATAATACGGAATTCCGCCCATAATCATATAACATTCGGCAATATCGTAGCGCGAAAATTCAATGTTTTGCGACTGAAAATACTGCTCTGTTTCGGCAAGCGTAAAAGGCTGCAAATAGATGTGCGCCGTCAGGCGATTGTGCAGCCCGCCATGATTATTCACAAGTTTATTCATAATCCACGAAGTAGCTGAGCCGCAAACGACGAGCATAATATCGTTGCGAGAGCAAGCCCAACCGTTCCAAAAATGCTCCAACGCCGTTAAAAAG
>JAISKT010000264.1 GCA_031261295.1 Candidatus Symbiothrix sp.
CGAAAATCAACGAATTGACTGCCATTCCTCAAACGGTTTTTCTTCAAAAAGAATTTCAGGAAACGGAAGGCGATATCGTACTCAATTCCTACGAATCCTGCCTGAAAGACAAACGCAAACAGGCCGAAAATTTCAAACACATCGAAGAGGAATCCAACCGGATGAAAGCCCATCGCCTGTTACAAAAAACCGGCGATAAATACCTCGTAGTCAACCCACCCTATCCGCCGATGACCACTGCCGAAATCGATGCCTGTTTCGATTTGCCATACACGCGAATGCCCCATCCCAAGTACAAAGACAAACGAATTCCCGCCTACGAAATGATTCGTCATTCGGTCAATATCCACCGCGGTTGCTTTGGCGGCTGCGCTTTTTGCACCATTTCCGCCCACCAGGGGAAATTTATAACTTCCCGCTCCAAAGAATCCATCCTGAAAGAAGTGAAATTGGTTACTGAAATGCCTGATTTCAAAGGTTATATAAGTGATTTGGGCGGCCCGTCGGCCAATATGTACGGCATGAAAGGCAAAGACTTGAAAATTTGCGAAAACTGCAAAAAACCGTCCTGCATTTTTCCGGCAGTATGTAAAAACCTGAATGCCGACCACCGTCCCCTGTTGGATATTTATCAAGCGGTAGACAAGTTGCCCGGAATCAAAAAATCCTTTATCGGGAGCGGCGTTCGTTATGATTTGTTGGTCAATGCTTACGAAGACGGCGAATTAAGTAAGGCAGCCCGCGATTATACGCAGGAACTGATTCGAAACCACGTTTCCGGTCGCTTGAAAGTGGCGCCCGAACACACTTCCCGTGCCACCCTCGATTGCATCCGCAAACCGGATTTGTCCGTTTTTTACCAATTCAAAAAAATATTCGATAAAATCAACCGGGAAGAAAATTTGAAACAACAACTGATTCCGTATTTCATGAGTTCGCATCCCGCTTGTACGGAATTGGATATGGCGGAATTAGCCGTTATTTCCAAAGATTTGAATTTTCACTTGGAACAAGTCCAAGATTTCACGCCTACCCCCATGACTTTGTCGACCGAAATTTATTACTCCGGACTGCATCCCTATACCCTCCAACCGGTTTTTACGGCGAAAACGAAAGAAGAAAAACTAAATCAACGCAAATATTTCTTTTGGTATGATAAGGAATACAAGCAAAGCATTATTCAGTCGCTGAATCGGCTGAAACGACCGGATTTATTAAAAAAATTATATGACCGGAAATAACAATTTATTGTCACAAAGGTTATTATCGGCATTTTCCTGATTATCGGATCAGGATGATAGGTAACGAAAAATTTACCTTTCGCATCCGGATGCAAGTGATTTTCAAACATTTGTCCTGTCGTATTAATTTGTACTATAAATTTATGTAAAAATAATTGAAAACGATGGATTGCTCTGCAAAATATCTTAAAAAAAGATAGATATATTTAAAAAATCATTGTATTTTTGCAAAATTATTTTAATCCATTAAAAATTATTCTCATGCTTAAGAAATTTTATTTATCCGTTGCGGTAGTAATAAGTTTTGTTCTAAGTATTACAAATCTACACGCCCAAGGCGCTTTTGAAAATTGGGCCATTGGTATAGAGGGTGGAACTTATGGCCCGGGTATAACCGTCGCTACCTCTTTGTCGTCCCATTTTAAGTTGAAAGCCGGTGTTGATTATTTTGGATTCTCTTTAAATCAAGATTTTGACCTTGACCTTACCGGTTATTTGGAAACTGATCCCAGATCAGGTGACATTTCAATGACAGGAACCATATCTGATTTTGACTTAAAATTTACAAACTTTAAAGCCATTGTTGATTATTATCCCATGAAAAACGGTATATTCTCTATTTCAGCCGGTTTTTATGCAGGAAATAACGCAATTACTGCTGCTGCAAAAATTGATGATTATCAAAGATTAGTTGAATTGAATGGAGGCCCCATTATTTTTGATTTGGAAGATGTTATCATCAAACCCAAGAGTGATGGAAGTTTTGACGGGAAAATTAAGTTAGGTAATGTGGTTAAACCTTATTTCGGATTGGGTTTGGGACGTACTATCGCCAATAGTCGTGTCGGATTCAAATTTGATTTGGGCCTGATTTATCAGGGCAATTATAAATTTGAAAGCGATCAATTAGCTATTTCCCAAAATTTAATATCTAATGCGGGCAGTAGTTTAGCGGATGATACCGGTATTCCTGCCGGAATATTTAAACTTTGGCCGATTATTAATTTTAGTCTCTCTTACAGAATATTTTAATATACAGAAACCTTTAAAATAATTTCGATATTCCAAATAAAACAATTATCTTTGCGTTTGAATGTTACAAATCAGACAGAATGAAACGGATTATTTCCACCTCCATACTTACCATCTTGTTGCTGACCGCTGTTCAGCCAACATTGGTTTTCCATTATTGCAGTGGAAGTTTACATTCTATCGGTTTGGTAAATAATGAATTGCCGAAATCCTGTTGTGGCGGCGAACACAAAAATTGCTGCTCCAATGAAACACTCAAAATTGCAACCGACAATTTCCATGTGCAGCAACAAGATATAACGGAATTTGCTCCACTCGTCCAAAATCCGATTTTATACCTATTATTTGACAACTTATTTACGAGCGAATCGAACGATTCACTTGCTTTGCAAAATATTTTTCCTCCCGGAGGATTAGCCAGATACGGTGGTGCAGATATTCTTCATCGGCACTGCGTTTATCGAATTTAGATCAAATGGAACGCGGATGACACAGATTGAGCGGATTTACGCGGATTTTTCCCTTCGGGATAATTATTTAAATATCCGCGCAAATCCGTGTCATCCGTGTCATCCGCGTTCCATTGCGGTACCCTGTTTATTACGTACAAATCATAATATTCCTAACTTATGCTTAACAAAATTGTCAAATATTTTCTTGATAATAGGCTGATTACTATATTGTTGCTTATTGTCATTATTCTGTGGGGCATCACAGTATCACCGTTCAATTGGAATAGTGGATTTTTGCCCCGCAACCCCGTTCCGGTTGATGCTATTCCCGATATCGGTGAAAATCAGCAGATTGTCGCTACCGAATGGATGGGGCGTTCACCCAAAGACATTCAAGACCAGATTACTTATCCGCTCACAACTTCCCTGCTCGGTATTCCGGGCGTGAAAACAATACGGAGTACGTCCATGTTCGGTATGTCGTTCATTTATATCATTTTCGACGATAATATCGAATTTTATTGGAGCCGTTCGCGGGTGTTGGAAAAACTAAATTCCCTGCCACCGGGCACTTTACCCGAAGGCGTTCAACCGGCTTTGGGGCCGGATGCCACCGCCCTCGGACAGATTTATTGGTACACGCTCGAAGGTCGAAATCCCGAAACCGGCGAGCCTACAGGCGGTTGGGATCCCGATGAACTGCGTACGATTCAGGATTTTTACGTAAAATATTCTCTGTCGGCAGCAGAAGGCGTTTCGGAAGTAGCCTCC
>JAISKT010000269.1 GCA_031261295.1 Candidatus Symbiothrix sp.
TTGTAGATCGTTGTTTTTCCTTCGGCAAGGACAGAAGCCATTAAAATATTGGCCGTACCGGTCACCGATGCTTCATCCAATAACATATAAGCGCCTTGCAATCCGGTGGATTTCACTTCGTAGGCATGGTGTTCGGTATCGTATTGAAATTCGGCGCCTAACTTTTGAATGCCTATAAAATGAGTATCCAGGCGGCGACGGCCGATTTTGTCTCCTCCGGGTTTGGGAATGAGGGCGTAACCGAAACGCGCTACCAAAGGCCCAACCAGCATGACCGATCCGCGCAACGAACCGCTTTTCTTGAAAAATTCTTCTGTTTGCAGGTAATCCAGATTCACGTCATCCGCTTGGAAGGTGTAAGTTCCCGGCCGGGGATGATCGGTTTTAACCCCCATTTCACCCAGCAAAACAATCAGGTTATTGACATCCAGGATATCCGGAATATTATGGATAGTTACTTTTTCCGGTGTCAGCAAAGTAGCGCAGATAACCTGCAAAGCCTCATTCTTTGCGCCCTGCGGAACGATTTCTCCGTGAAGTTTATGTCCTCCTTCAATAATAAATGAAGCCATACGAATTTTATTTGCCTACAAAGATACTGATTTTTATTTTTCAATCCTCTGAAAAACAAAATTTTGTTTTTCGCTTTCTTCTACCGTTTTCCCGCAGTACTTACAAACTTTCGGTATTGTCAGATTCTGAGAAATAGTTATATTTGTACATAAATAAGAATAGAATAAAAAGATAATATTATGGAACAAAGGGATTATTTATTAAGACAGGCAGAACTATTTGGCCAAGTTTTGGGGAAATTGCTCGCAAAGTTACTCAATCTAAAAAATCAAGAACAAACAAGTAGTGTTATTGAAGTTTCGAATCAAGCGTTCCCGACATATTCAATCAACAGGCAGTTTAAGATAGAACAAATAAAAAATAATTCTTGTGTCGGTTGACAGTTTCTGCGGACTTGGCGGTCAATAGAATTTAATAGAATTTATATAAGAAAAAATGATGAAAGCTAAAATTAAAATTGTTTATGTTATCATAGTATTTCTCGTTCTCATTGGATTTAGGATATATAATCAATATCAGTCCATATTTGACACTATAAGTGAAGAAGTATATGATGAAATCAATCATATTATTGAAACGGATACAGGAATAGTTTGTGTTTTAATTCCACAAAAAACGTACTATCGAATTGGCGAAAACCCACAAATAAATGTTTTGCTAATAAATAAAACAGACAGGACAATCTATTTACCCGGATGTTTAGATGGTTCTTCTATCCCATTTAGGCTTCCATATTGTGATGTTAAACTTCTTAATCGAAAAAAAATAATGCCAAGAATGCTTTGTGGCATGACAAATCCAATGAGAGAAAGCGATTTACAAATGCTTAAACCAAATGAATGTTTTAACCCTCTCAATAGATATTGGTTACAGATTGAAACTTTTCCGCCAGATAGTTTATTGAATTTTAATGAAAGTGTCATAACCGAGCTGTCTAATTACTTTCCGCCAGCTATTCTTGATGGGCAAGACTTTCTTATTCCGGGGGAGTATCAAATTCAATTTGTATATAGCACCATGCCCGATTCTACCATTTTTTTCGGTTGGAATACAAGTGCAGATTTTCGATTAGAGCTATTTGACAGTATTCCTCAAATTAGTATTACAAGTAATATTGTGAAATTAAAGTATAGGATATTATAACGGTAACTGCGGGATATTTGGCAGACACAAGAAATTTGAATTAAAAAATAATGAAATAAATATTTAACAACAAATGAAGCTGACAATTAGATACTTACTAATATTTTTTACTCTGTTGAGTTGTAGTCCCAAAACACAAACTCAACCCCAGATAAATAATTCAAAAGCACTTTTGAATATTGTAAATGAAATTGCACAATACAGGAACATAGATATCAATACAAATGTATTAGAATCCGAACAGGTAGGACTTGCAGGCGAAACAACAAGTCAGTACAAAAATTTCATTCAACTTCGAGATAAAGCAACAATAGATGAATTATTAGAACTCTTGAAACATGAAGATTCTGTAGTTAAAGGCTACGCAAGTTGGGCTTTGGCTGATAGAAAATACCCAAATCTTTCCGACATTTTGGCGGAGTTTTTACGAACAGGCGGAACTGCAACAACTCAAACAGTTGATATAATTTCTGAAGACGACCTTGCAAGTATATTCTATTATCGTGTTCTATATCAAAATTTCCACAACAAGATAACATTATCCGATAGTTTGTTTTTCTCTGCACAAACTCAGAAATTGGATAGTGTAATTTTATATTCACCTCAACCAACGTCTTTATTATCGATAGCTCTCAAGCATAATAATGCAAATCCTAAAACATACGATAGAGTAAGGAAAATTGCACTAATAGAACAGAATGAAGATGCGATTAAAGCTTTAGCCATATACCAGAACAAAAAAGACATACCTGACATAATAAATTTAAGAGAAAAAGCATTTGGCGCAATATCTCATTTCCCCGATACTGTTTTTTGGGATTTTCTTTTATCGTATCAAAATAAAAACAAGTCTAAAGAATATTTTTTTGCTTTAACCGCTTTTAAAACAGAAGAGTCAACAAAAGTTCTATCCTCCATATTTACCCACCTAAATAATAAAGAAATCAACTATTTATGTGAGGCATTGACTAAAAATTATTGCACGTTTTATCAAAATTTGCTTTTAAAAATTTGGGAACAAAATAAAACGATTGATATTATTGCAACGGAACAGTTGATAAAAGATTGTCCCGAAAAATCAGCATTGTCATTTTCAAAGGGTTTGCTAAATTCCAAAGACGTGAATTTCTTAGAATTTGATTATAACTATGGAACACGAGATGCAATATTACCGTTAATGCTTGACAATATTAGCAAATTTCAAAGAGACAAAATATTGACAATATGTAAATTCAATATTCCAACAGCAAAATTTATGGACCTCACGAGTTTTTTATCTTGTATTAAAGAAAATCAATTAGCAGAAACTACTGAACCGCTACTAAATAGACTTAGCAAAAAGAATTATCCTTATGAAATTGCTCATTTGGCAGAAACTTTATTATCATTTAAAGATATTGAAACACAAAAGAAAACAATTGCGTTATTAAAAATAAATAGAAACGTGTGGAATTCAGGAAATTGGACGGAACATTTTAGAGAATTATTTGAGAAATATAAGATTGATATAGAAAAATAAAAAATTTTGGCTAAATCTTTTTTTTGAGGTGAAAAAGAATTTGCAAGAATTTATACGTAATCCTTAGCCCTTATTTTCAAAAGTTCCCTTAGTAGCATAGAAAAATCAATCCCCTTTCCTACCTTATTCCCTTATTTTTTGTATATTTGCAGAAAAATCAAATTATGGAAATAAAATACAATAATCTTTACACTCATTTTGTATTCACAACGCAAGACCGGTTTCCTTGTATTGCCTCAAAGCATCGTGAACGAATAGAAAAATACATCACCGGAATAGTAAATAATCACGATTGCAGGATGTATGCTATATATGCTAATCCTGAACATGCACATTTCCTCGTTTCGCGTGACCCCGCTATGAGTGAAAAAACATTGGCAGAAATGATTGCCAATGCTTCGGAAATTTTCATTAACGGAAACAAGTTATGTGCAGGAAAATTCAAATGGCAAGACTCTTGTTCTACATTCTCCGTTTCCAAAGGCGATATTGATAAAGTATGCAAATATATCCTTCATCAGCCCGAACATCATAAAAGACGTACGTTTGCCGAAGAATTAGATACGTTTATGAAATTTTATCAGCACACATTGGGTGTGAAATAAGGGAATAAGGGTAGGAGGTGGAGAAATAAATCGAGCTACTAAGGGAACCTTTGAAAATAAGGGTTACTGTCATAAATTCTTTCATAGTGTCATAAATTCTGACATAACACCTTAAAAAAAGATTTAGCTTTTTTATTTCTGCGCTTCCGAGCCTCCGATAATATCCAACAGCTCGCTGGTAATGGATTGTTGTCTTTGTTTGTTGTACTGAATCGTAAGTTCATCAAGTATATCGCCTGCATTGTCGGTGGCAATTTGCATCGCTACTACTCGTGCGCCTTGTTCGGCGGCGGCGGAATCCAGCAAAACCGCATACACTTTGCTGTGCAGCGATTTGGGTATCAACAATTGCAAGACCGTTTCCTTATCCGGTTCGATGAGGTAATCCGTTTGAATGGTGGAAACGACCGGCTTTTCTTCCGTCAGATTGATTGGCAGGTATTGTTCCACAGTCGGAATTTGGATGGATGTATTTTTGAAGTGATTGTACAGCAATTCTACTCTGTCGATTTTATGTTGCAGAAAATCGTTTATCAATGCTTCGGAAACCTGTTTGGCTCCCTCAAAATGGGGTTTGTCCATCAATTCGGTGTAACTTCCCATTACTTTGAAAGGCAGGGTCATTTTGCGTACCTGCTCTTCCACTTTTTTCCCGATGGGATAAATTTCTACATTGTTACAACCTAAATCCTTGTATTTGTTAAGCGTTTCTTTGAGCAGTTTGACACTATTGGAATTGAATGCCCCGCACAAACTGGAATTGGACGAAAGCACCACAATGGCCACGCGCTTCACTTCCCTGACTTCCGCCAGATTGGAATCGAAATCCGTAATGGAAGACAGGAACGAGTGGAGCATTTCGTTCAATTTATATTGGTAGGGCAGGAAGCTGTCAAT
>JAISKT010000295.1 GCA_031261295.1 Candidatus Symbiothrix sp.
AAGAAAGCCTTTCGGAAAAGGAAAGCTGCCGGCTTCCCTTTTCCAATAAGCTTGTATATAGATTACGAATATTTTAAAAATATTCGCAGATCATTTTTATAATTTATTTTTTATGGTAAGAATGTCAAAGATCGTTTGTCCGCAAAGCTCGCGCTTTTGTTTTCGGACTAAAGATACTCAAAAAATGAGTATGGTATTTTCTTCTCGTTGTTCAAATCCTTTTTTGCAAAGATACACACTTTAACGAGTTGTCCGGTTTTTCAGGAGTATTATAATGCATACTTAACCCTTTTGTGAATCAACTTTTTTTAGCGAAAGACAATTTTGATAAATAATCAATTTGTTTCCGAATAAGTGTGGATAAAAAGTCCCCTTTTTTTCTATCCAAAAGAGTGGTTACATATGAATAGGGTGAAAATTCTAATATATTATCTATTCGTAACATTGGAATATTATAATACACATTGTATTTGTCATCTAATTCAATATCAAATTTTGAATTAGAGACATTTTTTTTATACGTCTTTGCTAAATAACTTGCACATTCATCCCACATTTTTTTATCTGCTTTCATACTTTCAAAAGAATAGTTTGCCAATAAATAGTTTTCCAATACATCTAATGACTCAATCGAAAAATCAAGTTGATTCGCCACTTCTTCCGGTAATTTTTTCTTTAGTGAGATTATTTTATCTGGAATACATGTAATCCACCAATTAAATTTTTCTTCTTGTTCCTCTCGTGTGCTCATAATTATTAGATATGATTTTATTTATAAATCTTTTGACAAATAATCAATGTGTCTTTGAATTAATGTTGATAAAAGATTTCCTTTTTTCCTACTTAATGTAGTTGTTACAAATGAATGCGGTTCAAAATCTATTTTATCTTCAACTCTTAGGATTGGTTTGTTGTAAAATACATTTTTTTTATCATTCAACTCAATATAATATTTTGATTGAGGAATAATTTTCTTATATGTTTTTGCCAAATAACTTGCACATTCATCCCACATTTCTTTATCATTTATCATTGTTTTTATTGAATATACGTTCAATAAATAATTTTCCAATACATCTAATGACTCAATCGAAAAATCAAGTTGATTCGTCACTTCTTCCGGTAATTTTTTCTTTAGTGAGATTATTTTATCTGGAATACATGTAATCCACCAATTAAATTTTTCTTCTTGTTCCTCTCGTGTACTCATAATATTATGGTATTATTTTAATTATTATATTAGATTGTTCTAATAATTCTTTTAATGGTTGGCTTGGCTCACATCCTTTAAATACCCATTCTATTTGCCAACTTTCTATATTTATCAAGTATTTATCAGCACTAATTTCTTGTTTAATAGCTTGCGTTGCATATACTTTCCCTGTTTCATAAGATTTTATTTCTATCCCTTTTCTTTCAATTTCGTCAGCTATATCTAAACGTCTTGTTTGATTTCCCGCTTTTATAGAAACTTGATGTTCTCCCCAACCAATCGTGTTTATATAATCAATTTCTACTTGTCTTGCAATATTCGCTCTATTCATATTCGCATTGTAAGTATTACTCCAACGTTCATAATTCCACTCTCCGTTGGATTCCTTATATTGCATCCACCTTTCAGCTTTATGTCCCAACGTATTAGGTAAATAATCAAAAGGAGGTTCTTTTGATAATCTTTCAAATATTTCATCAAGTTGTTTTTCTGTTGCTTTTGCGACATCATCTAATAAACTTCCTCCCTTCGTAACATCATTGACTACCGTTCTCAGCGCCGTTTCATCTGCCCCCTCACTAATTATCGCCCCATAATTAAAATCATGTGCCAGATAAATTACTTCGGTTTCCCCTGATGAATTAGTTACCACACGCCCGACTACTACTTGGTTGCCTTCCGCTTTTATCCAATAGTTGGATGAATTTTCTGCCTGTATGATCCATTCGTGACACTGATTGCTTAAGGGCTTTTCATAAAATTCCACCAAACCGCTTGGGAGTGTTGTTGTCGAAATTTCCGTATTCAACTCTTTCGCTACGATCCGGATGGTTTTTTGCAACCGGTAATACTGTTGTATCTGTTGTGCCTTAACAACACCTAACTCTATAATTTCACCGGCAACTCTGCCTAATCCGCATCCAATCAGATAGGCAAGAGCCAAATCTTCTTCTCCCTTACTCCCGTAATAAATAATGGCGGCCGCAGTAGGTATTTCGATATAATCCATTGGAGTAACAACACAGGCAATGAAAAAGGCTGCATCTATAATTCTGTCTGCCAATGGTTTTTGTAAGGTGATGGCATATTCGGGCGCTCCATGAAACAGATCTCTACATAGGATACTTCCAGCTTGGACTGTCGTCTTTTCACATTCTTGAATATCCCAATTCGCATATTTTGAGGCTAACAGGAAGGCGATATTTTTTCCGTAATCTTGTTCGGAAGATGTTCCGTTTCTATTGACATACTCTTCTTTTAGCTCTTCTTGTTGTCCTGTTTTTATTTGCTTTCCCGAACTGCCTTCTACTACATAGTAGATATTCTCATAAACGTTACCTTCCTGATTCTCTACAATTTCGGTGGTCATGGATATATTCCCTGTCAATGCCGATATTTTTGAAACATCCCCTTTTTGAAGGGCGGTGTACAGTTCATTATGAATTTTTGCTTGTCCGTCGGAAATTTTTTCAATGAAATAACTATTTAGTAATTTCTTCTTCGGTAAGGCTTTATAACAGGAGATTAACCGGTTGGCAAAACCCAAATCCTTGGATTGAATCAGGCTTCCCATTTTCTCCCGCACAATTGTTTGTACTTCTGTTGGAATATTATCTCCAAAAGCCAATCCTACAGTTGTATAGTGTTGTTTTGCATTAAAATCGCGACCATTATTTATCAAAACACACAATATTGAATTAGCTGACATTTCTGCTAATGCAAAAATATCTTTGGCGGATTGATTAGCCAATTGTTCTGATTGGATACAATGAAATTCACAGAATGTAGAATAGAATTGATAACCGGTACTTACCTCCAAATAAGCCATTTTCTTGTTCAATTCTTCTATAATATAATCTTTTTCTTGATAAATAAGACTTCCATTATATGTTTTCCCATCATTAATGTATTGAACGGATGAGGGTATATTTACCGTTTTCAGATTAGCTCCATAACTATAACCGGCGCCTTTGTTATTGGATATTAACCTTTTCAAAGCATCGGCGCTGAATTGCCCGTAAGATTTTCCATCTAAAAGCGCTAAATCGCTAACATGGTCGGAATAGGCTTCCGTACACTGTTCTCCTGCTCCCTGCGATGATAATGACGCTATTGCCTGCTGTGCTAATCTTTCACATTCCGCTCTCTCACTCTTATTTAATCCTTCCACATGGTAGTCTGCAATCCAATCTCCTGTGTTACTGTTTATTGCCTCTTGAATATCCGGATTATTAAATTGAGAAGCTATGTAGTCCGTTACTTGAATATATTTGTATAAATGGAAACATTTTGAATTTTTATCAGCCATCCATACCGCAACTGTCCCGGAAACTTTTGATTCGGTAGTCCAATCGGGAAATTCAATATCGCCATATAAATATTTTCCTTTTGTCCATGTATATTCTTTATTATCATGATCAACAAAGCCTTGAATATAACGTGAATCCGGAGAAATATCAATGGTCTTATATCCGTCTTTTTTTGTAATTACATGTCCATCCGGCGAAAAACCAATATACTCTCCATCTTGAAGTATAATCATCGCACCTTCATCCCCCTTGAACGGATTGGTAAACAAGGGAGGTGTATCCATCACTTCCCATTGCCATTTACCCAGGTGAACCCCGCCGCTGTAATTCATCAGGTTGTCTTTCAGGTCGCCCTTGCCAAGACCCGTGCCGTCGAATGTGTGCTGCAACTTCCATCTGCCGTGACCCAGTTCATGCGCTACCGTCGTGTGGACCTTCTCTGCCGAACGGCCATTGACAAACACAAAACCAAACTGTTTGCCGGGCGGCATAAAGCCTACGGAATCGGCGCTGCCGCTATTTTGAAGGATAAATACATAATTTGCATTTTTATCTATCGTTGGGTTTTCCTGCTTGTAAGCGGAAATCAAGGCGTTCATCTTCGAATTGTAATCATGGAAGAGGCCGCTGCCCTTCTCAAAGAATTTCGTTACATCGCCCGGATAATCAAAATTCTCTACGTCTTTGATTGTCCAGCTGACTCCGACCGGATGGTAAATGTCGTCCAACCGTTTTTGCAACGCACTTTCATTTATTTTGCCATTCACTTGAACCACCACCAACGGATTGGTTTGTTTTTCGTAGGTGACTGCATCCAGTTTGCCTAAGGTATAGTATTTGGATTGACTGTCGCCTTCCGGATGCAAGGCATAGATTTCCTGTATATCTTTGGCCTGCCCTGCCGCCAATGTGATTTCAAATGTATTTTCATTTTTTGCTTTCGCTTCGTAGCGCGTGCCTTGCGGAGTC
>JAISKT010000030.1 GCA_031261295.1 Candidatus Symbiothrix sp.
AGTGAAAAGCGCACCGGCAATGATGGCGCCCGGAACCCAGTTTTTGTCTTTAAATTTTGGAACAACCCGTCCGAACATCTCTTGAAGAAGAAAACGTCCGATTCTCGTTCCGGCGTCAATGGCGGTTAGGATGAAAACGGCCTCAAACATGACGGCAAAATTATACCAGTATGCCATCAATTTATCCATATAGGGTATGTTGCTGAAAATATTCGCCATACCAACAGCCAGCGAAACCGCGCCGCCCGTTCGTCCGTGAAGGTCTATCCCGATATGGTCGCTGAAGACTTGCAAATCTTTCGGAATTAAATCGGGATGCGCTGCAATAAAATCGTTGTAGGCGGCAACCGGCGTATTGATGGCAAAATAATCACCGGGAATCAGCGTACAGGCTGCAATCAGCGCCATAATCGCCACAAAACCTTCGGTGAGCATGGCGCCATAACCGACAAACAATATCTGGCGTTCATTTTCAATCATTTTAGGCGTTGTGCCCGTTGCCACCACCGCATGAAAACCGGAAATAGCCCCGCACGCAATCGTGATAAAAATAAATGGAATAACCGGTCCGCCGATAATCGGCCCGCCACCATGGATAAATTCCGTCAGCGCAGGCATTTGCAATACGGGACGCACAAATACAATCCCGATGGCCAGCATCAGTATCGTCCCGATTTTGAGGTAGGTCGAAAGATAATCCCGCGGCACCAATAACAGCCACACGGGAAGTACCGAAGCGAAAAATCCGTAAATCGGAATCGCCAACGAAATCGTTTTGATATTCCAGTTGAAATATTCTCCGAAAACTTCGGGGCGCATCAGGTAATTCCCGAAAATGATGCCCGTCAGCAGCAAAAGCACACCCACTACGCTTGCCAGCGTCACACTGTTGGTTCGCATCTTCATTATCAGCCCCATCAGTATGGCGATGGGAATGGTTATCGCCACCGTAAAAAGCGACCAGGGCGCATTGTGCATGGCGCTTATACAAGCCAACGAAAGCCCCGCCAGCGATAAAACCATGATAAACAGGATGGCAACGCCGCTGACCGCCCCACTGACCGGATCTATTTCTTTGGTGGCAATGGTCGCCAAACTTTCGCCTTTATGCCGCACCGATGCAAAGAGCGCCACCATATCATGTACTCCACCGGCCAGTACGCACCCAATCAGAATCCACAAGGCGCCCGGCAGAAATCCGAATTGCGCTGCCAGCACCGGCCCGACCAAAGGCCCTGCCGCCGCAATGGCCGCAAAATGATGTCCGAAAAGGACATTCTTATTCGTTGCCACATAGTCATGTCCATCCGAATATTTCAACGCAGGTGTCTTACGCTCCTTATTCAAGCGCAACACTTTGTTCGCAAGGAACAAACCATAAAAACGATACGCAATTGCAAAAATGCACAACGCTGCAAATATAAGGGTTAGCGCATTCATTCCGTTCAAGAATCCCATTGTATTATAATTTAAATTGGCTATAAAACACTTTTCACTTTTTATGTCTATCTTTGCAGCAAAAATACAACATTTTTTTAATTTTATGAGCACAAATACAAATTTATTGAGTTCCAAACCCCATTACGAAATATTGGATGGCTTGCGCGGAGTGACGGCTTGCATTTTTGTATAGTACCTCGGCCGGTATTCCGGCAATACTTCCGGATGAAAGATCTTGATCATATCTTTCAATACCCAGTCGGGATGAAGGGGTAATTCCTGATAGTAAGGCGTTTTCGAGGTATTGCAAACGTAAATATTCCGGTTTTTGTATGCATCAAACAGCGTGTAATTCGTAAAATCCGCAGCCAATTGTTTGTACGTCATTTCTTGCGGACTATAATATTTGAATAACCAATAACCGGCTTTTCCGGCTTTGTCCAACACCGTTTCAAAAGAAAGGGGAATGGAACCGGTATTTAAATCGTCTTTCAGAATGTAATCGGCTCCTGCATCGTTCAATATATGCGCCAAATAGCTTTGCCCGCCCGGCATATACCAGAAATCACCGTATTTCAACTCCGTAAAAACCGAGGGGTGATGCGCTACCGAAGCCGTTAATGCTTTTAAGGCATTGTAGGAACGGGCGGTTGCAAAGAACAGCGAGTCGGCCCATTCTTTTTGGTCGAACAACCGGCCGATAAATCGAATCCATTCGGTTTGTCCCAACGGATGATTTTCCATGTATTCGACACAATAGATGATGGGAATATTTAATTTACCGAAAGCGCCTGTATGGGGGTTGTTGATGGGATTGAAAAAAATCGCCTCCGGTTCGATAAGCATCAGTTTTTCAATATTGGGATTCGACGCCTGGCCAATATCCTGTATTTTTCCGGTGGAAATGCCGTCCTTTACAAAAGGAATATCTATGTATTGCGGTTCCGCCACTCCTGTCAACGTGTTCAAAACGTTTAATTCATCCAAAAATCCGCAAACGACCGATGAGAAACAGACTGTTTCCTGCAAAGGCGTCCGGAGCAACAGGCCTTCGGGGAGATTTTTCGGCAGGTTTTCCGATTGAGGAACAAGCACATACGTTTGCAACAGTTTAGTCGTATCCCAGGGATTCCGGATTTTTAAGAGCGTGTATTCTTCCTGCGTTTCTATTTGAAAACCTTTTGCATAAAAAATGCTGTCGCTGCCGGCATTGGTAGAGACGCGATTAATCGCGTCTCTACCGCCATTTCCCGTTCCCGTACAAGAAATCAGGAAAAGCAAACATATACAATGAGCAATTAAATATATGTATTTTTTCATTACTTAATTAAACACGAAATTATTGGCGCTGACGCCCACCCTGAACGTTTCTTTTTTCTTCCCGTCAGGCCCGAATACCGAAATGATTCCGGGACTCACATAATCCGTATCGGAAATGTAAACGTCTTTCGTCAGCGGATTTACACCTATGCCGTAAGCAATACTAATTTTTGTTCCATCTGAAATAACCGGATCGGAGGTTGGTGTTTCGGTTTTTACATTATATACCCCAAACGAGCAATTCGCGCTGTAATCCGGATTGTAAGTGATTCCGAAATAATAAAGCAAATCGTCCACAATGGTAAAATTCCGGTTGGCGGGAATAGTTATATTGGTAACGGTATTCGTTTTTGTATCAATCCGTTGAAGGCCGCCAATATTGTCGCTGAAATTACCCTGGTACGAAAGATACAAATCACCGTATTTGTCGGCCCGGACAATGTAAGGATTCAAACCCACCGCGATTGTATTTTCTTGCTTGAATTGTGCAATATCCACAATAGAGAGCGTATTTCCTGCTCCCTGTCCGCCATTGGCCACATACAATTTCCCATTCACAGCCGCTATTCCTTCGGGAAATAAGCCCACTTGCGCAATCGCTTCCGCCCGTAGATTGGTCGTGTCAATCCTTACCACATTCCCTTCGGTGGCAGACTGAGTGGTAACATATATTTTTCCTTCGTAAGAAGTGAAATAACGGGGTTGGAGGGTTTTCCCGTCCTTATTTAATCCGATGGAGTCTATCGGCGCCTGTGAATATAAATCGACCACTTTGATATAACCGGATTGATTCACGGAAATATATAATTTGCTTCCATAGGCAATCATATCCTGACCGGTATCGCCTAATTTTCCACCCAAAATATCGGCAGTTGTATTCCCGGTTTCAAAATTATGATAAGATACTCCGGCATTATTACCTCCCCAACTGCCTTCGCTTAAGACAAATACCCCGTGTGATCCCGGAATAACCGGCTCGGGTGCGGGAATGAAATCGTCTTCTTCACAAGCGGTAAAACCCAATACAAGGAGGGAACAATAAAAGAACCCTCTCAACAAATCAATTTTTTTTATCATTTTAATACTATTTTATATTAATAAATCAGTTTTATTCCAAAACGAAACGACCGGCCGGCCATTGGATACGAACGGACCACTTCATATTGTACGTCAAAAATATTCAAACATTCAGCCGTAAACGTAAGCCGCGTATTTTTCCAATCGAACGTCCGCATCAATGAAACGCCTTGTTCTGCAAAGGGTTTCATTTGAGATTCCGGCAGATTGGCCGGCGTAGCATACCGTTTTCCGCAGTACAACAGATTATAATTGAAATCAATCCAAGGCGTTATCAATCCCACAGTTGCCGAAGCCGAATGCCGGGCGGTATAAACCATCCGTTTGTTGTAGTTTTCCGCTTGAAGCTCCGTGCGAGGCTTCGTCTTGTTCAAAGCATCCTGGTAAGTGTACGCGCCGCTCACTTGCCACAAGTATTTTTCACCGGTTTGAATATGTACAGTCGCATTCAAATCCAGCCCTTTAACAGCGACTTTGCCGTAATTGGTGACCGTCCAGATAAACATATTGGCCGTCGGCATCGCAACAATTTTATTGTGAATTTCGTTCCAATAGGCATCGCCCGAAAAAGAAATATAGGGAACTGATTTGCCAAAAGCAGAAACGAATGTAAGACCGAGGTCGTACTGCCGGGCGCTTTCCGGCCGGAGACCGACAATCGGCACCGGGGAATAATAGACATCGCCGAAAGTCGGCATACGGAACGTATTTTTATAAAATCCGCGTAAACGAACCGGAATCGTTTGGAAAGGATGTACCGAAAAACCGATATAAGGCGAAAGATGATTGGATTTCAGGGTGGTATTTCCGTTTCGGACTTCATCATCAACAAAAGTATTCAATATTTTAGCGGTAATGTCAAAAGAAGCGGTTTCGTATTTACCCGACAAGGCGCTCAACCAGGAAGTGCGCGAAGGCAATAAATCAGTTTGGTTACTGTTGAAATTCCCGTAGGCCCCGTCGTTTGCCCAGGAAAAAGACAATTGTTCGGAAAACCGGTAAAGAAAAGTTGCATTCAGGTAATATTCCCGTTGGTAATACACACTTTCCATTTCCCGGTTGGGATTTATATAATCAATAAACGAATAATTGAATTTAGCATTCGCCTGAAAATCTATTTTTTCGCTGACCGGTTGAATATAACGGACTTGCGAAAAGAAATTCCGGTCGTTCAAGCGTTCGCCGGAAGAATCATCCTTATAATAAAAAGCAGGCCCCGGAAGTCCCCGGTCTGAAACGTAATAGTAATTTTTAAATACTAATTTTCCTCTGTTGTTGAACCGACCGGCCAGATTAGCTTCCAATTTCAAGGTTTCCACATCCGAATTTTCCCTTTTTTTATCCTCCGTAGTTGAATTTACAAAACCGATGGTTTGTTTAAAAGGATAATTCCCGGCGGTTTTCAAGTAATCGACCGAAGCGTTCACGGAAAAAGTATTATTGAGGGCTTCACTATATAATAAGGCCGGATGAATGAGTCCAAAGGAACCGGCTTTCAATGAAGCTTTTATTTTTCTCTTTTTGCCGGTATCCGGAGTAAATGATTGCGTGATAATATTTAATGCGCCGGCTAAAGATTGCGATTGCGCCGTTTGAAAAATATTATCGCTCTCGCCGGTATTCAGCGTAATCATTTCTATATTATCCAACGAAAAACGGCCCAAATCGGTTTGTCCGCTCTGGTAATCCGAAATAGAAATGCCGTCGTAAATCACATTCGTATGGTTGGCGCCGAGGCTACGGATGGAAACGGTTTTTAACCCTCCCACCCCACCGTAATCCTTGACTTGCACACCGGAAAAATGTTTCACCGCATCCGAAACCGACAAGGCATTGAGTTTTTCGGGAGTATCCATCCGCAAGATTTGCGTGGGCGAACTTGTTTTGTACGAGGAAGGAACAACGGACGATTTCACTTCCACTTCTTTCAACGGACGGCTTGGGATAGAGTCGGCAAGCGCCTGTGCATGCAGGGTAAAACCCATGGAATGCAAACCAACCAGAAATGACAAAAGAGAATAATACTTGTTATGAATCATTTTCACAGCTCTTTTCCTCGAAAGCTTTTGAAACACATTTACGCCTGGCAGGTTTTCTGACTTACTCTCATTTGCACGGCCTTCCCAAAGGAATTAAAAACTAAAAACTAAGAACTAAAAACTAAGAGTTGCGCAAAGCGATTCTATAGTTTTTAACTTTTAGTTTTTAGTTCTTAGTTTCTTCAGTGGCTTAAGTGTTGTGCAAATTCTAAAAGAGTTTACAGCAGCGGGTCTGTTCAGGATTCTCACCTGATTCCCTTTTAAATGTTTTCCCGGATGGGAAAAACATCACCAAAACGGGGGCAAAGCTACAGCTTTTTATTCAATCCGGCAAATAATAAACAAAATATTTGGCTTTGCACCGCGCACGGTAACTATTCAGGTACTGTAAATACTAATTTAGCGCATCTAATCGCGGAGCGATTGCATTATTGTAGATACAAAATCACAATATCCACCCACAACATCGGAGATGTTGCATTCGGATTGTAGAGACGCGATTAATCGCGCCTCTACGTTATGCAACCGCTCCGCGGTTGACGGTGGCAGGTGGTATTATTCTGTGCTACAATAATGCAATCGCTCCGCGATTGGCGCCTTTCCAGTAAATTAATATTTACAGTACCTGAATAGTTACCGCGCACCAAAAAAAAGTTATTTTTTGCTAATTCCTTTGTTTATATAAAAAAAGATATTACCTTTGCCAATTAAATAAACGATAAAAGACTTTTATTACAAAATAGGAAACAGAGTATAAAGACATAATTCATTAATAAAAAAAGCGTTAGCTTTTATTCTTGTTCTAGAAACATCGACAGTTTCAGATATAGCAAGAATAAGTTAGTAAACACTCACGTTAGTTCGTGGGCATAACTTATTTGCTATATCGGGTAGTCGATGACCTCTAGAACAAATAAAGTTAAGTCCCACGTTTTTTATTTTAAATAACCGCTTCTCAGGGACTTGGAGGCATAAATACTACAGACATGCAGAACAAGTCAAGTGTATTTTCACAAACACATACAATCGTCATTTCGAGCGTAGCGAGAAATCTATGGTGTTCCGTAGGACCTACGGCTTAGCTTTAGATTTCTCACTTCGTTCGAAATGACGGGGTAAGAAATTGGCGGGTGTGTCAGTTCAATGGTTTTTTTTCTCTCATTTTTAACTGTTTGAACGCGCCCGCCCACCGCTTAGGGTACAGGCAACCCATCATTTTTCTTCATTTTTATAATTATTGAATTTATAGTATCCGGTTGCCTTGCCCTTTTAA
>JAISKT010000037.1 GCA_031261295.1 Candidatus Symbiothrix sp.
AAATGATGAATGGGCTTTTTGCTTTTTCAACCACGGCGAACCGATTGATTTTACTTACGATTGGACAGGCGAAACCGTTCAGGATACTATTTTTGACAAACAAATTTCATTCACAAAAGATAAGGTTTATCAATTGACCGATTTGTATGCCCAAAAAGAAATCGGCACAACGAATAAAGCGTTGAAAAAGAGGTTAGAGGCAAATCAGACGTTAGTAGTTAGAGCAAACAAAAAATAATATATGTGGAGATAAAGGATGTTAAACCTCTCCTAAATAGGATTTGGGGAGGTTTTTCTGAAATTTTGTACTATTTACATATTAAAAATTAAATGTTTATGGAGACACTTATTAGCACATCATTTTTTGACTTAATGACAAATAGAAATGGAGTACATTCCGCAAGTGAAGTAGAGTTATTTACTTCATACAAGGCATTTATCTCTGTCATGAAAAAAACTTGTGATGATACAGATAAGTTATCTGCATTTTTTATGCTTAACTACCGGAAAGCCGAACGCTGTTTTTAGACCAGATGAAATTGGCATTGGAACTAAAGATGGATATGAATGATGAAAAAGAACGAATACGAAAAAAGCAGCAATGATGTTTTGGCAGGCTGGGGATAAAAACGTACATTTGTGGAAAACAAGCAAAGTGATATCGGTATGACTATTCAGGAACTCAAGAAACTTCGAGAATCGGAGAATAAAGTTGAATTTAAGGAGGCAAAAAAAGGTTACAATTTTGCCGGAGGTAGTCATACCGATCCCAAAGATAGGCGTAGGTGCGTACTTGGTTACGTGGTTGCCTTAGCCAACGAAGGTGGCGGTTTGCTTGTTTTTGGCATTAAGGAAAAGAAAGGTAGCCCTCATGAAATAGTTGGAACAAGTTATGAGCAGGATAATCTTGGCAAAATAGAAGATGAAATATACAAACGCCTGTCTATTCGAGTGAAGATTACCGAATTGTTTGAGGAGGATAAACGGGTGGTGGTATTTCAAATTCCGTCCCGTCCTGTCGGTCAATTTTTGCAATTTGAAGGTGCTCCATTGATGCGAATCGGCGATAGTTTGCGCTTTATGTCGAACGATGAAATGCGCCAAATTCTGGAAGAAAAAGCGCCGGATTTTTCCGCCAAGATATGCGAAGAATTGACATTTGAGGATTTAGACACGGAAGCCATTGCTTTGATGAAAGCCGGTTATGCCCAAAAACAGGAAAATCCAACATTTGAAACGTTACCGGATAATCAAGTTTTAACGGATTTAGGATTGATAGAAAACGGAAAATTCAACTATGCCGCTTTGATTTTGCTCGGCAAAAGAGAAGCCTTGCGCAAATATCTTCCAAATGCAGAGGTAATTATTGAATACAGATTAGACCATTCGATGATACCTTACACGGCACGAAAGGAATTTCAGGAATCGCTTTTTACGGCAATGGATAAAATTTGGGCGTACATTAACCAACCGGCAAGCAATCCTTTGTTGCACGTCCGACACAAATTTACGATATATGACATTCATGCTTTTGACGAAGATGTAATCCGTGAGGCTGTTTTAAATGCGATTGGGCACCGTCTGTGGAACGACCTTAGCAGTGTGGTTATCAAGCAATATCCCGACAGTATCAATATCATCAATGCCGGAGGGTTTCCCAATGGTGTTACAAAAGATAATATACTGACGGTCAGCAGTAAGCCGCGCAACAAGCGGATTATGGAAGTGTTGGAAAAAACAGGTCAGGTAGAACGTTCAGGGCAAGGTGTTGATAAGATGTATTACATTTGCCTAATGGAAGGTAAACCATTACCGGATTATTCACAAACAGACGATTATCAGGTGGATTTGCAATTACAAGCGAAAATTGTTGATGAAGCATTTTATCTGTATCTGAAAGAAATACAAAATAGCCGAAAAGACAAATTGAATGTATTTGATTTGCTGACATTGAATAAGGTTAGGCAAGGCATTTCAACAGATTTACCCGATAGCTCTGTGGAAAAATTGCAGAAAGAAGGACTAATAAAATCGCAAAGTTCGGCAGATAGAAAATTTGTGTTGGGCGATTTGTATTATGAAATCGCCCAACAACCGGCATATATTAAAGAGTATCGGATAAATGATTTAAAGATTATTGCCGATTGTTTTGAAAAAGCAAATGAGGTGGTAATGAGTGTTTTTGTAGATGCTTTTGGGAGCAATTTATCGCGAATGCAGATAAAATATTTAATTGCAAAATTAGAAGAAGAACGACTTATTATAAAAAGTGGGCTTGGACGTTATACCAAATATAATGTAGATGTAAGTATTGATGCGAAGAATAGTATTCTTAAACAGTTTATTGATATATTATCGAAGTAACGGTTTCAATTAGCCATAGAAGCACCAATTTTAGCCATAGAATAAATATTTTTAGGCTGAATTTATTAGTAAGTAACTGATTATTAGTTTATATTCAATTAGCCATAGAAATAGTATTGATGTAAAAAAAGGGATAATTCAACAATTTATAGAAAATTTATCAGTATAAATCAATTCCACAAATAAATTTCAATTAGCCACAGAAACTATAAAATTAGCCATAGACACCCGACAGCCAATTTTTAGGCTCTGGGGATAATCTTTATGTGACTAGCATGTGACTACAGCCCTATTTATTTTTGCTAATTAACTGCTAATCAATCATATTTTTATGTAACTGACATGTAACTGAAGTTGATTATTTATTCTATTCTTCTTGTTTCGGCAAAAGTTTACAAAGCTCCGGATCGTCCTTAATCCTCGTCAATTCTGCCTCTACAATCTGCTTGGTTTCCGCCTTGATGCGGTTGTAATTTTCCTGTATCTGTTCTTTCATGCGGTCTATGCCGTTTTCGTCCACGAAATTGGTAATGACAGGTATCTCTTTGTACTTCTTTGTTTCGGCAGCAACTCGCGCATTATCCACTACAATCTCGGCATGAAAAATCTTTTGTTCGATGCGTTCCTCGAAATTATCGGCTACCGCACCGACAAACATCCCTTGCGTTAGGTTGCTTATCTTGGATGCAGGAATCAAACTATCCAACTGTGTGGAAATGGAAGTCGATTTGTCGTTGCGGTTAATGGTCATGCTCTGCCGTTTTTGAAGGACTTTCCCGAAACGGTCTGAAAGTGTTTTGGCGGTGTCGCCCACCACCTGACCGGAAAAGATATTACCAACGGTGTTCATGACAACTTTTGCCTCCTTATCCCCATAGTCGCGCATTAATTGCGAAAAATCCTGAAACCCCAACAATACGGCAACTTTGTTACTTCTCGCTGTGGCAATCAGGTTATCCAAGCCTTTGAAAAAAATTGTCGGCAACTCGTCAATTATCACTGAACTTTTTAGCCTCCCTTTTTTGTTAATCAACTTCACGATGCGACTGTTATACAATCCCAATGCTGCACCGTAAATGTTTTGACGGTCGGGATTGTTGCCGACCACCAATACTTTGGGATCGTCCGGATTGTTGATGTCAAGCGTAAATTCATCGCCCGACATTACCCAATATAATTGTGGACTTATCATGCGGGAAAGGGGTATCTTAGCACTCGCAATCTGCCCCATCAATTGGTCGGCGGCTCCGCCTAACCATGCGTCCATAAACGGACTAAGATAGTTTTCAAGGTCGGGATAAGAGGTCAGAATCGGGAAAATATCTTCATATCGTTTATTCAAAAACTCGATGGCGTGGGGAAAAGTGCAATATTTTCCGTCTTTGTAAATGCGCAAATACCAGATAATGGCGGCAAAGAGGATAATCGGAGATTCGACAAAGAAGTCGCCCTGCTTTTGTACCCACGTCCGGTTTAGATTCAACATAATGGTATAAGCACTTTCGTAGGCATCCGAAATATCCGTCATAAACGAAGGATTAATCGGGTTGCAACGGTGGGAACGTGACGGATCATCAAAGTTTATCACATAAAAAGTCGGTGCCTTTTTGTATCCTTCCCTGTTGTTTAACAGGTGGTTATAGGCTATGACCGACAAATCGGGGAATTTGAAGTCATAGACATACATTGCAAATCCTTTCTCAATCTGCTGTTTGATAAACGAATTGACTACGGCATAAGATTTTCCGCTGCCCGGCGTACCCAATACCGTACTTGCCCGGAATGGATTGACTACGTTTATCCATGGATTTTTCTCTATAATACTATCTGCTTGGGCGGTCAGATACTCCACATTCTTTTGGTGCAAACAGTCATTCTTTGAACATTTGCCTTCCGAATTTTCAGCGCCGAAAAGAGAAAAATTACTGCTGTTGAACGGACAACCCAAACAGGCTGTTTTGTCAAAAAAATAACGTTCCAAATTGGTTGTGTAGCCGTTTTCTATGTTTTTCGCCAATTTTGAAACATTCAATCCCCGCCAATTGCTGTAATCATCATCCGTAAAATGACGGTTGTAAATATCCTGCTGTATCTCTTGGCTGTATTTTACCAATTCCAATGCAATGGATATATTTACCTCGTCCAAAAGTAATAAATCCTTAAAATCAGTCACCAAATCATTTAATTTCAAGCGACCTCGAATATAAGTATCGGATTTGCCGAATTTCAAAACAAGACTCATAACATCGTACCGTTTGCTACCGATAAGGGATTGAAAAGCGTTTGCTTCCTCGATGGGCGAAATGTCTTGACGTTGCAGGTTTTCCGTAATAGCCATGTCCATAGCATCCTCATCCGACAACTCGCGGACGTTGGCGGGTATTTCGGATAATCCCGCCAAAACAACCGCTTTATAACGTCTTTCACCGAATATGATTTCATACTTTTTGCCTTTCGGTCTGACCAGAATAGGTTGCAAAACACCTAATGCCTTGATACTCGCTGCCAAACAATTAAGTTTGAAATTCAGTTTTTTATTGTTTCAATGTTAAATCTTTTATATTTCCATTTGTAACATCAATTATAACTTGTCCATTTCCTACGATAACTTCGGTTCGTCCATCTACAATGATTCTAAATTTCTTACCATCACTAATATTAAATACTTCATCTTTTTTTGCATTAGAATTTCTCAAAATTACCAATAGATCATTATTTTTTACTTGACATCCATTTAACTCAAAAGGACGCTGTTTATTATATTGATATTCAGCAGAAATCCCAAAAGTACCTAATCGTTTTGTATAATATTCCAAATCCACTTCCCAACCTGCCTTTAATCCTTCGGAACCAATACTAACAGAAAAAGGGAAAAATGGCAATTTCCAATATATTTTATATTTTAGGCTACTCGCGCGACTTTGATTTGTAAGACTATTACTTTGGCTCTCAAGATAGGGAGAGACAACTTGAATTCGACTATTATGTACAAAACCAATTGTTCCATTATTTTTCTTGACAATCCACCAATTGCTAAATTCATTTTTTTCAATAATAAATGTTTCTTCTTTATATAGTTTATCAAGTATTTGAAAATTAGTGCCTTTACCTGCTCTAATATTAGTATATCCATCGGGGTCATTTATTTTTGCATTATATTTTTTAAAATTTTCAACAATACTAATTCTACTTTTATGAACGTACCCTTTAATGCCATTTTTTGTTATTACTTTCCACCAATTTTCTGAACTTTTTTCAACAGCAAATAATTCTCCTTCATAAATTTTTGCTAATACTTTAGAGTCATTCTGTTTTCCTTCTCTAACGTTTGTATATCCATCTAAATCTTTAATAATACCTAAATTAACAACCTGAGCAGGTAATTGATTAACAAATATAACTGATAATAGTACAATTTTAAAAATTAGTTTCATATTTCTCTTTTATTTTAGTTGAGCAACCACCAAGTTACTTTCTGTCGTCCATCACGTCAGCCGAATGTCCGCACTCTCTGTCAAACGAGTAACAGAAAACTTGCAAACCGCACGTCAGTAAGCACTAACTATAGTCCTATGATCTCCATTACTATGGTAATAATCGTTCCATTTTGGATTGATGTTACTATCAAATGCTATTTTTTCACGTTTTAAAATGCAATAATATTTTTGCAAATATACAACTTTTTGCGTTTGCTGTTTGTGTACTGTTCGTTTTTTAAAATATTGTTTTCATGAGAATAAAATTTAAAATATGAATAATGAGATAATTGCAATAAGTATGATAATCGGAACAAGGGTAAAAACAAGAGATAACACCAACCTCAAAAGACGTCCTGTCCATTTCAAAAGTTTGTATCCGAGATATATACACAAGACAGTGGAAAAGGTCGTCCCAAAAGCGTAAATAAGCCCTGCAATCAATGTAATCCCAATCAGAGAAAAACCAATTCTTATGTGGATTCTCGAAGCGAGGGAGTTTTGTTTCAATATTTTATATGTGTTTCGTTTAATCATGACTTTTTTTTTCTTCTGCGTCATCTGTCG
>JAISKT010000089.1 GCA_031261295.1 Candidatus Symbiothrix sp.
AAATTTAATCCGTTCATCTCATCCAATTCCTTGTTGCCGTATTTGTAGGGCTGTCTGTCTTGTTTTTCGCCACCGGCAGTCATTCCGAACGGATAATAATCCGTTGTTTGTATAACCTGTCCGAACTCGTCGACGACTGCTACATTACTTCCCAAATGATTTGTGACGTAAAAATAATACTTTCCATCTTCATAATACCCATTTCCCGTCAAAATTTTTGACAAAACGCCGTTTTCATAAATCTTGTTGCCCCGGTTCGGGCGAGGTTCTACCTCGTTCGCTCTATCTTTAGCGGTTCTACCGCTCATATGACAGGTGGAACCTGCCGGAATAAGCGGAACGAGGTAGAACCTCGCCCCAACCGGGGATGATTTTTGCGGTTTCGAGATACTCGAAACATAAACTTGCGGGATTATTCCAATATATTTTCAAACTGAATTGAACTTTCTATCAGTCGAGGCGCAAAAATTGTGTCAGGTCTAAAATTTATCTGTAAATTTCTTGAACCGTCATGATAAAAATATATGGCACGATGTATAAATAATTCCGATGAATTTTTAATTATCCAATCATCAAACACTATCATACTATCCGGTTCATTTTTAACAATCCATGTATTTTTATCTCTTTGCACTATGTCATCAATGGCAGATATATAAAAGATATGCTTATCAGAAATGTCAAAATAAACTGTCGGTTGACATTTTTCTATAATAGTCTCATAACCGGGTCCCAATAAAAACCTTTGATTCATAGCAAGAGTTTCATTTTGTTCCAGTTCTTGAGTCGATTGCAGGATGAAAGTATTAAATTGTGGATGTTCTTGTATATAAGTCTTTATTACATTTTCCACGTCAGTCTGCAAATTTAATCTGTCATGTAATATTTTTTTTCGATTACATGAAAAATTAATAAGCATCATTATTAGAATAATAGGATAAATTAAATGTTTCATAACTTATTTGCTTTTTGTGGGATATGTTTTCAACCAAGGAACTAACTTTGTTTTTCCGGATAATAAATCTTGCCGACTGCCAAAACCAGGGATACGCCTAAATCCATTATTTGTAACAGACCAAAATGCACCATGTACTTTTCCATCATGTCCCATTGTTATAATAGGTAGTCCACCCATTGCTTTTGAGTGACCAACATCTCCCCAACCTTTTCCTGTCCAAAATGATGGGTCAGGAGTAAAACGGAACGAAAACAGCAAATAATTTGCCTTAAAATTCTTTATCCTTACGGCAAAGCCGCAAAAAATTTCTTCCCCCTCTCTCTTTTGCCGCTTGCGTGGCTACTTTTTCAAAGAAAAGCCCCGCAGTTGCGGGGCTTTTGATTACTGCCGATAATCTATGTGTATCATTCTTGTCAATAGTACATTAACCAACTTTCCGTTATATTCGCCTGATTGCCAATCTTGCATTAAATTTAATGCTTTTAATCCTGCTTTTTCAAAAGGAGTCAGGTTGTCTGTCCCCTTATTGTAAATTCTTGCACCTATTAAATGCCCCTCTGTATCAATAACAAATTGGACATACAACTTTGTTTGAATATCTTCATCCAAATATTGAGAATAATCATAGTGAAAGTAGTTTCCAAAATCATTTAAAAATGCCACATTGCCACCTCTATATATAGGCATTTTTTCAATATTAAAATATACGTTTCGCTGCGTTATACTGTCATATTTTGTGAAATTATTTTCCTGCTGTCCCTTGATTGAATGACAAGAACAAAAACAAAACATTATAATAATCAATAAATGTACTTTATTGATTACCAACAGGCGTACCGGGAATATTGAACCAATAGTTTTCATAATATTGTTTGTATAAATTAGCATTTTGTTCGGGAGTTAAAGCAGAATTATATTTAGGCACAAAACCATAACCTTGACCCTGCAAGTTTATTTCTTTCAACATAAAATTCAACTGCCCTTTTGTTAAAAATGTTTGATTTGTACCTTTTGCCC
Source organism: Candidatus Symbiothrix sp. (assembly GCA_031261295.1). Taxonomy (GTDB): domain Bacteria; phylum Bacteroidota; class Bacteroidia; order Bacteroidales; family Azobacteroidaceae; genus Azobacteroides. The sequence goes on from JAISKT010000089.1 coordinate 1,976, forward strand.
CATCAATCGTTATCATAGGATAATTCATAACATTATTCACAATATTTGCATCTGTTGTAGAAGTTGAAACAAATGAATTTGGAGCGACTCTTAATAATTTGGTGTCTTCTGTTTGTGTTATCTCAAAGGGGTGGTCTAACCTTAATGTGTGTAACACTTCGTGCGTTGCATCTGCACCTATATCAGAAAGAGGTTTTAATTCTCCTGCGCGATTAACTAAATTGACAGAAGAATTGAAAAAAGAAGTCATTCCGCCAATACTACCATCCATTTCTCCCAAAGAAAGGGATTGTGTTATATTTTCATTCCCTGCATAGAAAGTAACTGTACCCGACATAGTTCCACCAGAAGCACCAGATATGGTATTATGAAATTGAGTGGAAATGGCATTTTTATAAGCATTTATTTGTTCTGCTGTATAATTGCCTGAAACAGAAAAAATTAATGACAAATTGATTGTAGCCTGCCCATTTGCGCTTTCAATGTAAGTCCATTCTCTGCCGTCTTTATCTACTCTCGTTATTGGGTTATTACCACAGTAGGCATACGGACTCATCCACGGATACTTTTCCGCCAGCGGGTCAATAGACATAAACCGTCCGATAGCCGGATCATATCCTCTTGCCAGGAAATCGTACAAATTTAATCCGTTCATTTCATCCAATTCCTTGTTGCCGTATTTGTAGGGCTGTCTGTCTTGTTTTTCGCCACCGGCAGTCATTCCGAACGGATAATAATCCGTTGTTTGTATGATAGA
>JAISKT010000103.1 GCA_031261295.1 Candidatus Symbiothrix sp.
AAGAATGTCCAGGAACCTTTTGAAATCGGTTTGGTTCATTCTACCGGACTCAATATGGGACAATGGTTGAGCGTCCCGTTTATTATTGCCGGCATCTGGTTTACATACAAAGGATTGAAAGAAAAAAGATGTTCAAAGTTGAAATAATTACTATCGGCGATGAATTATTGATTGGGCAGGTGATTGATACCAATTCGGCCTGGATGGCTGGTGAGCTGGGTAAAGCCGGATTCGATGTTCAATATAAAACAACGGTCGGCGATAACGAAAAAGATATTTTGGAGGCTTTTGAATTGGCTTTTTCAAGAGCTTCTATTGTGTTGGTGACTGGTGGAATAGGCCCTACCAAAGACGATATTACCAAGAAAACACTTTGCAAATACTTTCATACACAGTTGGTGTTTGATGAAAAAACGTTGGAAACGGTGGCGGAAGTTGTTCGCGGACTTCAGAAAGACCTGAATGAACTGACGCGGACACAAGCTTATATTCCTGAAAATTGTACGGTTATCCAAAATAGGATGGGAACGGCGCCTATTACCTGGTTTGAAAAAGAGGGGAAAATCTTGGTTTCCATGCCCGGCGTTCCTTATGAAATGAAATGGGCTATGAATCAGGAGATTATCCCGCGCCTGCAAAAAACATTTCCGGTTTTGGATTTCATTCAACATCAGCATTATTGGGTGAAAAATTATTCGGAATCGCTCTTGGCCATGCACCTGGAATCTTTTGAAAATGAATTGCCGGGGTTTATCAAGCTGGCTTATTTGCCCACTTCGGGATTAATCCGGTTGCGATTGACGGGAAAAAGTTCCGACAAAGTCGGTCTCCAACGGGAAATGGATACTCAACGGCAAAAACTGCTTGCACTTTTGCCCAACGATATTGTTTCGGAAGAAGATGCAAACTTAGAAAATATTTTGGATAAACTGTTAAAAGAAAAAGGATTGACACTGAGTGTAGCCGAAAGTTGCACGGGCGGAAAATTAGCCTCGTTGTTTACGGCTATTCCCGGCTGTTCCGAATATTTCATGGGAGGAGTCGTATCCTACGCCAATGCAGCCAAACAACATATTTTGGGTGTAAATCCTTCTGATTTAATTGATTTTGGCGCTGTAAGCGAGCCGGTGGTTACACAAATGGCGCTGGGCGCTCAGCGAATTTTCGATACCGATTGCGCCATTGCCACATCGGGAATCGCAGGCCCGGGCGGCGGCACACCGGAAAAACCGGTGGGAACCGTTTGGATTGCAGCTATTTGTAAAGATAAAATGAAAATTGAAGAATTTCATTTTTCCCAAAACAGGGAAAGTAATATCCTGCGGGCGTGCAATTGCGGTATGATGCTGTTGTTGGAGCTATTGTAAACATTTCTTTCCGGTCAGCTGTTTAATATTCAATAATTCAATAAATTAAACAGTATGAAATCAGTTGAACACGACCGGTTGGATGCCGAAGAAAGACGCGAACTACCGGATTCCGAATTTGGTATTCCTGAAAAGCGCGAGTTTCCCATTCCGGATGCAGCACATGTACGTGCGGCAGAAGCCTATTTCCGGTATGCTCCGGAAGACAAAAAACCGGAACTGGCCCGTTTTATTTTGAATAAAGCGGGAGAGTTTGGGGTGGATGTAAAGAGTCAGACGGTGCTGGAGTATGCAAACCGGTAATAAAAAAAGTGAAATTGGAAAATAAATGTTAATATTAGGCGTTTTATAAATGTGTGTATCCAATTTTTTAGTATTATTGCACAAAATTAATGGTATGAAAGCACGGATTATTCTATTCAATGTTCTCTTGTCCTTTTTATTTATCTCTGTATCATACGCTCAGAAGGCTTATGAACCGTCAAAAGCCGGCGATAATTGGTTCCTCCATTTGGGTGCGGGCGGTCAAACTATTTTCGGAGATAATGACGATAAAGCCGATTTTCAGAAAAGAATAACCGTAATGCCCACAGTTTCAGCCGGTAAGTGGTTCAGTCCCTATTGGGGCCTTCGGGCCAAAGGACAGGGCGGTTCGCTTCATGGATTTGAAAATGAAGGGCTGTTCATGCAACACGATAAATATTACAATGTTCATTTGGATGCTCTTTGGAATCTGTCCAATCAGTTGGGCGGTTATTCTTCCACAAGAGTGCTTAACATAACGCCTTATGTCGGTTTGGGATTTGCCCACCGGTTTGAACTGAATACGGATGTTGCCGTTCCGCAGGCAACCGGTGTACAACCCAATTACCGTGAATCTGCCAATGCCATTTCGGTCAATGGTGGATTACAATTCGGATTCCGGTTGAATAAGCGTATCAGTTTGGATTTTGATTTGGGTGCTGCTATGGTGCCCGATTATTTTGACCGCGTGGTAAATCATGCTGAGAATGAAGCGATTGTTTCCGCCTCCGGTGGTTTGACATTTAAATTAGGTAAAACGGATTTTGAGGTGATAGAACCGATGGATCGCGGTTTGATTGAAGATTTGAACAGCCGGATCAATACGCTTCATGCCAAAAACAAGGAATTATCTGCGGAATTGGCTGGTCGTCCGGTTAATTGTCCGCAATGTCCGCCTGCAGCGCCGGTAGTATCTCCTTTGAGCAGTATCAGCTATATTCCCAACGTTGTATTCTTTCAGATAAATAGCGCTAAAGTAGATGATAATCAACAGATTAGTATTTTTAATACAGCTGAATTCATGAATGAATCAAGGGAAAAAATCAAGGTGGTCGGTTATGCCGACAAAGATACCGGAACCGATAAATATAACCTCCAACTTTCCGAAAAACGGGCCAAAGCTGTTGCCAATGAATTGATTACCAAATACAAGATTCCTTCTCAACATATCATTGTCGAGTGGAAAGGATCGGAAGAACAGCCTTATAAAGAAAAAAACTGGAACCGGGTCGTGATTATGATTCCACAATAATAATTTGCATTTTTTTTGTCTTTTTTCGAGATAAAAGCTACTTTTGTAGTTCGCAAGGAGAAATGAAATGCAAAGATATAAAAGCGGATACGGATTCTTAATTAAATGGCTAATCATCTTAGGGGATTTTATTGTATTAAATTCTTTATTTATAATCATTTATAATTGGACTAAAACCTATAATATAGAAGATTTTGATTCCAAGTGGCACAGTGTTTTGTTGTTACTCAATTTTTGCTACATTTTTGCGGTTTATCTTGTTCCTGTCAAAATCTATAAGCCTGTCATGTTTACGGATAAAATAGTGCAACGCTCTTTATCTTTAGTTGCTTTACATGCAATTATTTTCATTAGTTGCCTGTTTTTCCTTCAGTTAGGCTCTGCTGATTTTCCGGTTTCTTTTATTATTTATTACTATTTGTCGTTATTTGTTATTTTTGCTTTATGGCGGATTATAGCGCGGGAAGCATTGAAAAAATATCGAAGTTATGGAAGAAATTATAAAAGAGTGATTATTATTGGCGCCGGGAAAAATGGGCTGGAATTATATGCCGAAATGAAAAAAGAATTGGCTTATGGATTTTACATATATGGTTTTTTTGATGATAACCTTTCGTTAAAAAATACGTTGTCAAACTATTTGGGAATGACGCATGAAGTGGAAGACTTTGTATTGAAAAACAGTATTGATGAAATTTATTGTACGCTTCCCAACTCGCAAGACGAAAAGATTGTGCGTTTGCTTAATTTCTCGGAAAAAAATATGATTCGTTTTTATTTGGTTCCCGAATTTTCGCGTTATGTGAAACGGAAACTGACATTGGAAAATATCGAATCCTTACCGGTTATGGCCGTTCGATCAGAACCGTTGCAATCCACACATAATCAACTGATCAAACGAATCTTCGATGTTGTTTTTTCCTTAATTTTCTTATGTACATTTTTCCCTGTTCTCTATATTCTATTTGGCATTATAATAAAATTGTCTTCTCCGGGTCCTATTATATTCAAACAAAAGCGGACAGGCATTTATGGACAGGAGTTTGATTGTTATAAATTTCGTTCGATGCATGTAAATAGGGATGCGGATAAAAAACAAGCGGAGAAATATGACCTGCGTACAACTAAAATAGGCCGGTTTTTGCGGCGATCCAATTTAGATGAAGTACCGCAATTTTATAATGTGCTGAAGGGTGATATGAGTGTGATCGGGCCGCGTCCGCACATGTTAAAACACACGGAACTTTATTCCATGATTATCGATAAATATATGGTACGGCATCTGGTAAAACCGGGAATTACCGGTTGGGCGCAGGTAAATGGTTACCGTGGCGAAACCAAGACGATGGAACAAATGGAGGGACGGGTTCGCTTAGACGTATGGTATTTGGAAAATTGGACATTCCTGTTGGATTTGAAGATTGTATTTGTTACGATTATAAATATGTTTAAAGGAGAGAAAAACGCCTACTGATGCTGGAAATAATTACTGTGGAGAATGCTGAACGATGGGACGAGATTGTTCGATCCATGTATGAATATGATTTTTATCATTTAGCCGCTTACCACCGGTTGGATAAGTCAGGGAAAGCCCTCTTAATTCACCATCATACTGAAACGGCCGCTTTTGCCTTTCCGGTTATTTTGCGGGATATTGCAGGAACCATCTACAAGGATATTACTTCCGTGTATGGCTACGCTGGCCCTTTATCGCGGGAAGAAAATCCACAGCCGGAAGACATTCGAGTGTTTCAGAACGAATTAAAAACCTATTTTGACGCTAACCATATTATAACTGTTTTTTCACGTTTGCATCCGCTATTTGAAAAGCAGCCTTCATTACCGGGCAATTTAGGTGAAGTCATTGATATGAATATGACGGTAGCCATCGACCTGAATTTGCCGGAAGCAGAACAGCGAAAACAATATGCCCGTTCCCTGAAATACAAAATCAATTACCTGAAAAAGAAAGGAGTACGTATCGTAAAAGCATCCAATAAAAAAGAAGTCGATACCTTTATTGAGATGTATATGGAAAATATGGACCGGGTCCATGCCGCTGAGTCCTATTATTTTTCTCCCGATTATTTTTATACTATTTTGGAAAAGATAGACTCCAGTCTTTTGTTGGCGGAATATGAAGGAAAGTATATAAGCGGTTCGCTGTGTACTTTTTGTAAAGGTATCATGCAAGCCCATTTGAATGCCACGAAAAACGACTTTTTGTATTTAAGCCCGTTGAAATTGGTGTTGGAGCAAGCCCGGATAGAAGGCATGAAAAAAGAAATGAACTGGCTGCATTTGGGCGGAGGAAAAGGAGGTGCAGACGATTCACTCTTTCTATTTAAATCCCGTTTTTCCGATATACGATTTATGTTTAAAGTGTGGAAATACATTCACAATCAGGAAGTTTATGATGCGTTAGTCCATGAAAAACACAAAGAAGACCTTTTGGAAACCACTTTTTTCCCTTTATATCGAAAATAAATAAAACGTATTTGGCGATTTCAATAAAAAAGGCTATATTTGCAGCCGCTATAAGGCCCAGGTGGTGAAATTGGTAGACACGCCACTTTGAGGGGGTGGTGCCGGTTTTCGGCGTGTGGGTTCAAATCCCGTCCTGGGCACAAGAAAAAATGCTAATAATCATTCAATCAGATTATTAGCATTTTTTATTTTTTTCGATTTACACAAAGCAAAGCATTTACACAAGCGCAAATCTTAATCCTAATGCCTGCGAAATATTCAGGAAAGTAGATAATTGCATATCGGTTTCGCCTTTTTCCAACAAGGCAATGTATTCCCGCTTTTTTCCGACTTTTTCGGCAAGTTGCTTTTGGGTAACTTTTAATTCTTTGCGCTTGTCTTTCAGCAATTCGCCATAATACCACGATAATGCATGTTGTTCAAACGCTTCGCGTGTGGGTGTTCCTTCTTTTCCATACTTACGATTAAACAAATCATCCACTTTGTGAAGTTTTGCCACTTTTTCGGGGTCTAATTTTCGTATCATAATTCTAATGTGTTTAATATGTTAATAGCCTTATTTATTTGTTTGCTGTAATCCTTTGTCGATTTTTTCAAAAATCCATTCAAGATATAAACTTCTGTCGCTTGAATGATATTGTCATGGTTTGCCGAAAACATTATACCTCTGTATTCATTGAATCCGACAGATACTATCAATTCGTACAAATTTTCATCGGTACTTACCAATTTCTTTACAAATTTTGTACTAATAGCGTAAACAGTTCTCAAAATTTTGAGATTGTCATCGAATTTCTGTTTTGTTCGTTCGTCCAACGCCTCATAAAAGTCGTTAAATTCATCAGTATAAACTAAATTTCTTATTTTTACATTGTCATTCATCGTTACAAAAGTAATATATTTATTACAAATTATCGAAATTATTCCAACATTTTAATAGGTTATTTTATAATCTTTTATTTCGTATTCATCAGCCGCAAGCTGATTAAAATCACCACCAACGTCACTCCCACATCAGCCGTAATCGCCAATACCAGATTACTGTATCCGAAGAACGCCAGCAAGATAAATAGAATTTTTACGGTAATCGCTCCGAACGTATTCCATTGAATGGTTTTAACCGTTTTTTTGGCAAGCCGAATCAGAAAAGGAATCAATGATAACTTGTCATTCATCAAGGCGATATCCGCAATTTCAATGGCGGTATCGCTTCCTGCCGCACCCATTGCAATGCCCACTGTGGAAGCTGCAAGCGCCGGAGCGTCATTTACGCCGTCTCCGACCATCGCTACCGATTGGTATTTCTTTTCCAATTCATTGATTTTATGGGCTTTATCCTGCGGCAATAACCCGCCGGATACTTCCCGGATGTTTACCTGATTGGCTACATATTGGGCGGCCTGCTGATTGTCTCCGGTAATCATCACTGTTTCAATGCCTTGACGCTGCAATTCTTGGATGGCTTTGGCGCTGTCCGGTTTGATTTCGTCCGTCAGTCCGATGATGCCTCTTATTTCTTTTTCGCAACTGACAATGACACTCGTTTTCCCTTCCGCCGACAATTGCGCTACGATTTTCTTAATTTCTGCGCTGACTTTCTGGTGTTTTTCGATAAAATCGATTTTTCCGACTAAAACCGTCTCGTTGTTACAAACCACACATTGGGCTTTGGCGCCTTCTCCTACCACGCTTTCAAACGATTTGACTTCATGCGGTTCGAATCCTTCTTTTTTGGAAGCATCTACAATTGCCTGTGCCAATGGATGTTCGGAAAACAGTTCCGTACCGGCCCCGCATCCCAACAGTTCGCTCCGGTCGTTCCCGTTCAACGGGATGACATCCGAAACAATGGGTTTACCGAAGGTGATGGTGCGCGTTTTGTCCAATCCGATGGCTTTGATTTCCGCCATGTATTCCAGGAATTTTCCGCCTTTTATCAACGCGCCTTTGGAAGACGCATTCCCGATAGCCGCGTAAATGGCTACCGGAGTGGAAATTACTAATGCGCAAGGACAGGAAATAACCAATAACGTAATCGCTTGCCGCAACCATTCCTGAAAATCCAGGTGCATGAAAAAGACGGGAATCACAATCAGCAGGATAGCCGAGAGAATGACAATTGGCGTATAAATCCCGGCAAATTTTTCAATGAATTTTTGTGAATCGGATTGATTATTTTGCGATTGATACGTTAATTCAACAATTTTTGAAAAAGTGGAATCCTTGTGTTCTTTGGTCGTTTTTATTTCAATAAACCCGTTCTTATTCAGCGTCCCGGCAAAAACCGCATCGCCTTTGACTTTGAAAGCCGGAATCGGTTCCCCGGTAATAGGGGATTCATCCACAGACGTTTCGCCCATTTCCACCACGCCGTCCAACGGAATCTGGTCGTGAGGTTTTACCTGAATGATGGTTCCGGTTTTTACGTCTTCGATGGGAATATTTTCTCCGGTGGCTTTCACCAACGCGGTTTTGGGCGCGCTGCTCACTAAGTTATCCAAAGCCGACAGACTGTTTTCGATTCCGATGTCTTCCAATTTTTCACCTAAAACATACAGGACAATGACCACAGCGGCCTCCGGATATTCTTTCAGGTAAAAAGCGGCGACCACTGCAATCAGCATTAACAGATTGATACTTCCGAAGTTGAGTTTGAAAAGGGATTTTAAACCGTTCCACAGGACTTCGTAACCGACAGCTACTATAAATATCCCGTAAATAACGGGTGCGTAGGGAAACGGAATGTGAATTCCCGTAAGGGAGAGTATTTCCAACACAACTGCGATTGCCACTGCCGCAAGCAGATAAAGAAATTTTTTATCATGAAAAGGAAGTTTCATCCGGAATACTAATTAAATTATAGTACAAATATAAATATAAAATTGCTACTTTTGTAAAAGTACCCCTAAAATTGAAAAATATATGTCTCAGATAATAGATAATAAAGGTGCAATAGTCATCTATCAAACACCCGATGGCGTTTCCGAATTAGATGTCCGTTTGGAGAACGAAACCGTTTGGCTGACACAAGCGCAAATGGTGGCATTGTTTGGCAGAGACCAATCTGTACTTTCACGCCATATTAACAATGTATTCAAGGAAAACGAATTGGATGTAAAAAGCAATATGCAAATTTTGCATATTGCAAATTCCGATAAACCTGTGGCGTTTTACAATCTGGATGTTATTATTTCAGTTGGGTATCGTATAAAATCTCAACGCGGTACTCAATTCCGTATTTGGGCGAACAAAGTCTTAAAGGATTATATTGTAAAAGGTTATGCTATAAATAATAAACTGAAAAACAAGCAATATGAGGACTTAAAGCAAACGGTAAAACTTTTATCAAATGTGATTCAAAACAAAGCTTTGACCGGCGATGAAGCCACCGGACTGTTGCGTATTATTACCGATTATACGTATGCTTTAGATACATTAGATAAATATGATTATCAGCAGCTTATGGTTGATAATACTTCCGACAAAGAAAAGTTTCACGCCACTTACGAGCATGCAATGGACGCGATTGAGCAACTGAAAAGCAAATTCGACAGCAGTGATTTGTTTGCTAACGAAAAAGACCAATCGTTCAAAAGTTCAATCAATACGATTTACCAGACTTTCGACGGCAAGGATTTGTATCCGAGTATTGAAGAAAAAGCGGCGATGCTGCTCTATTTGGTTACGAAAAATCACTCGTTCAGCGATGGAATTGGAATGACAAACAACAAACGACAATACTACTGCAAGATTACGAATATGTGTTATCGGCATTAATTGCAAGAAAAAACAATGAGAATGATGCCTTTATCAACGATTGCAATGAAAAAGAAGCACAAAAACAACCGCATAGTCATGTGCCCAAAACAGTTATTGATACGCTAAAACGAATTTGGCAAAATGTTTTTCCACAAAGAGATATTGATTTTAAAGATTCAAAAGTGACGGCAACATTAACAAAAAAAGATAGCCCAACAGTTTCTTACAAAGGAAATGAAATGAGTGATGGAGAGCGTGTAGGTTTATATTTGATTGCTCAATGCTTATGTATTCCTGAAAACAAGACAATTATCATTGATGAGCCGGAAATACATTTGCACCGATCAATAATGAATCGTCTTTGGACTGAAATTGAAAATGCAAGAAAAGATTGTTTTTTCATTTACATTACTCACGATACACAATTTGCCGCAAATCATAAACACGCTGATAAAATATGGGTAAAAAGTTTTGACGGAACAAATTGGGAATTAGAAAGAATAGCCGAAGAAGGAATTAAATTGCCTGAACAATTACTACTTGATATAATGGGCAACCGCAAAAAGGTTTTATTTGTAGAAGGAACGGCAGACAGCTACGATACAAAATTATATTCTGAAATATACAAAGATTACTACGTTGTTCCATGTGGTGGTTGTACTTCTGTTATTGCCAAGACCAATGCAATGAAAAATACGACTCAACTACACGATATAGAATGCTATGGGATTATTGATAGAGATTACAGAAGCGAACACGAAATTGAGGCTATCAAGGAGCATAGTGTCTTTACAATCAATGTTGCAGAGGTTGAGAATTTATTTTTAGTTGAAGAATTATTATCTGTTGTAAATGAAATACTATTTCCCAATGACAATAGTAGAGTTGATAAAATTAAAAGAACAATCATAGATGAGCGTTATAAAAAACAAATAAATAGTCAAATTTGCGAAGCGGTTGTGTCAGAACTAAAGTATCAACTTTCAATTATTGAAATAGCAAAAAACAATGAAGAAAATGCAAAACAATCATTAGAAACAGTCTACAAATTAATTTCTTATGATAAAATAAAAGGTAAAGTAGAGCAAAAATTTAATGCAGCCAATGATTATAAACAAGTATTGGCGGTGTTTAATTGTAAGTCGCTTTCATGTGAAGTCGAAAAAGAGTTTGGTAAAAAAGAATACAAAGAGTTTGTTGTCGGGCAATTATTTGGTGATAAAGCAGAAGAAATAAAAAAGGCTATTGTTCCATATTTGCCTATAGAAATTCAAAGAACATAAAATTTTGTTTTTAGTTTTTACGGGTATAAGTAAACGGCGAATATGACAAATAGTATAAAAAATACAATTCATTATGAATAAGATAGATAAAAGCAAGAACATATAAAATTGAATCCGAAGGATTCGTATGTTTATAGCAATGATGGAACATGTACGACATTCGACCCCTCGGGGTCGTACACAACGGGGGATGACAACGATTCTATAAACATACGACCCGTTGAGTCGGGAAACGAACAAATGCTTAAAAATGATAAACAAAAGAAACATTAAATAAATAAATTATGGCGGGAACATTTTCGCAAATATACATTCAAATCGTATTTGCTGTTAAAAACAGAGATTCTTTGATTAATCCCTCGTGGGAAGAGGAACTGTACAAATACATTACAGGTATTGTTCAAAATAAAGGACAAAAAATGCTGGCAATCAATGGCACAACAAACCATATTCATTTTCTGATCGGGATGAAACCAACTTGTTGTTTATCGGATTTGGTGAGAGAAATTAAAAAATCGTCTAATGCTTTTGTAAAGGAAAAGAAATTTACCAAATTCAATTTTCAATGGCAAGAAGGCTTTGGCGCATTTTCGTATAGTCATTCTGCTTTGGATAATGTGATTCAATACATCCAAAAACAAAAAGAACACCACAAGAGAAAAACTTTCCGAGAAGAATATTTGAACATTCTCAATAAATTTGAAATAGAGTTTAAAGACGAATATCTTTTTGAATGGATAGAGGAAAATTAATTCCACTTTTAACACAATCGATTATGACAAAAGAAAATGCAATTAAACTGTTTGAAGACAAAAAAATCCGTACCATTTGGAACGAAGAGGAAGAAGAATGGTACTTCTCAGTAGTGGATGTGGTGGCGGTATTGACCGAAAGCCCACGCTCACGAAAGTACTGGAGTGCGTTAAAAACCAAATTGAAAGAGGAGGGAAGTGAGTTGTCCCAAAATTTGGGACAACTGAAAATGCCATCAGAAGACGGCAAATTCTACAAAACGGATGTTGCTAATACACAGCAACTTTTCCGACTTATTCAATC
>JAISKT010000111.1 GCA_031261295.1 Candidatus Symbiothrix sp.
AGAGACATTCGCAGCAGCGAAAAATTGATTTATCGTCAAGTGCTTGATTTGTATGCATTAAGTATTGACTACGACCCGAAAGCAGAAGAAACACTTTGGTATTTCAAAATCGTACAAAACAAACTGCATTATGCAACACACGGCAATACGGCTTCGGAAGTCATTTACAATCGTGCCGATGCAGAAAAAGAGTTTATGGGGCTTACAAATTTCAAAGGCGAGCAGGTAACAAAAAAAGATACGGAAATTGCGAAAAATTATTTGAATGAAAAAGAATTGAAAGGCAATAGAAAAGGCACATACGGAATACAAAAAATATGTGCAAAAAACCTTGTCGCCAATAGAGCAGGAATACTTGAATAATATAAAAATGCTCTCTGAAAAAGGGAAAAAAGGAACAGGAAAGAAATAAGTAAAATTATATGCCCGAACAACAAAATATAGAATACAAGTCCTCGTGGTCCGGAGATTGTTTAGATTGGATATGTGGCTTTGCAAAGACTGTCGCAACAGTCTTGCCTTTCAGGCAAGGGCTACGAGGATTGACAAATACCGTATGCTGCGCTACGCTTACATACGGTTATGAAAATACGGTCTTTCAGACCATAAGGCAATCCGCTTGGCTTGTATTGTTTTCGTTGTGCTGTCTTTCGTCATCCGTTTATGCCCAACACACGCAACATCCGGAATTTCTACATATCGGTGTAGAAGACGGACTTTCCACCGGCAGCATTACGTCCATCGCCCAAGATAACCTTGGATTTATATGGATTGGAACTAAATATGGGTTAAACAGATACGATGGCGCCAATTTCAAATTATACTCCGGAGAACAGAATAATTTGCCGGGTAACGATATTTCCGTATTGCATATAGACAGTAACAACCGGTTTTGGATAGGAACTATCGGAGACGGTTTGTTTCTTTACAATCCGGTCGATGATAGTTTTGAGCGAATCGTGTTGGACATAGATTTTAATCGAAAATTTATATACACCGAAGTACATGCTTTATTGGAAGGAATGGATAGGCTTCTTTGGGTAGCTACCGAAGTCGGTCTTTATTCCTACAACACGGTATCAAAAGAAGCCAAACATTACAGACAACAGAGCAATCAAGCCAATGAGTCCGGAAGAAATGACATCAGGGCAATGGCGAAAGCACCGGATGAAAAAATATATCTTGGAACTTTTGGAGCCGGACTTTGTGTTTTCGACACCAAATCCCGAACATTTAAGGATTTTAATACCTCCGATTTCAACGGATTAACCGTCAATTCCGATTATATCAATGCTTTATTTGTAGATAAAAACGGCAGGTTATTTATCGGAACGAATGAAAATGGATTAAAGTTGATCGATTTTCAAAAGCAAAAAATCAGTAATTATCCGGCAGGTACAGTCTATAATAATCATGCAATTATCCGGTGTGTCTGGCAGGATAAGCAGGGCGATCTGTGGATCGGTACAGATGGAATAGGTATTTTGCATATTGAAAAACCGGACAGTAAATCTCCTGTCATCCAAAACTATCGAAGTAGCTTGAAAACGCTTAATTCTCTTTCCAATAATACAATCAATACCTTTTTTATGGATCGTCAGTCTAATTTGTGGATTGGTACGGCAAAGAGAGGTATTAATTTAATAAAAAAAGAACCCGATGGGATTGAGTACTATTATAGCGATGGGAAAGGCGAGAATAAACTGCCTGTCCTTTCGGTATTTCACGACCAAATGGGCTTGTGGATGGGTACCGATGGAGAGGGAATGACCTTGCTTGGTCTCGACAACAAGACCACCACCTTGTTTAATAAAGTGTCCCCAAACGGATATGTCGGCGATTTTGTGCAGTGTATTAAACCGTCCATTAACGGTAGTTTTTGGATAGGAACTTACGATCATGGTCTTTATCTTTTCGATCCGCATACACGCAAAATCAGTAATTTCAGCCGGCAACCGGGTGCAAAATGTTCTTTGCCTCACAACGATGTTAGAGATTTTGTAGTGTTGCCCTCCGGGGATTTATGGATTGCCACTTGGGGAGGCGGACTGGCTTTTTTGGATGCCAAAACAGGAACTATTAAAACATATAAACAGGAACAGGGAAATCCCAATTCACTTGGAAGCAACAATATTTTATCGCTCTACATGGATGAAACCGGAAACCTATGGCTTGCCACGTATGATGGCGGACTGGTGCTGTTTGACCCTAAAACCGAAAAAATCCGGAATTTTAAGTCCGAAGATTATCCGGGATTAGTCAGCAATTGCATTTTCTCTCTTTTGCCGGAAGACCAATACACGCTTTTGCTGGGTACTAAAGAAGGATTATGCCGGCTAAATCTTCAATCGCTTCAATTTGAAACTATTTCAATAGATGCCGACTATCCAAGTAAATCGGTTATGAGTCTGTTGAAAGATAATAACGGGAATGTTTGGGCAGGCACAAAGAAAGGCATTTTGCGTTTACAGAAAGGAAGCAAGAAAACCGAATTTCTTCCCGGTATTTATGATAGTTTTTACATTAACTCGGCATACATGGACGAAACCGGGAAACTTTATTTCGGTGGAGATGAACGTGTTGTCGCTTTTCTTCCCATGCAAATTCGTTTCGACACCTATCAATTGCCGTTTTATCTGACCGATTTTCTGGTGTTCAATAAACCTGTGCCGATTAGTCCCAAAAGCATATTGAAACATCAGATATGCTACGAGAAAAAAGTTACTCTCAAACATAATCAATCGGTCATTACCATCGAATATGCCACACTTGACTTTCCATACTCCCGCAACATCAATTATGAAATT
>JAISKT010000147.1 GCA_031261295.1 Candidatus Symbiothrix sp.
TTTTATCCTAAATATGGGTGGGTATCTGCCGAATTGACATCTTTTTTATTGCTCTTTTCAGCGCAATTTTCAGCAGAATTTTCCCGGTTTCGCCGGGTGGGCTTGAGCCGAATTATGCACTCTTGGGAGGAGGTAATATAAAGCCGTATCTCTTTTTCTTCTTTTCCATTTGATTTGGTATAGCGTGTTGCTTCTATCTTAACAATGGCGGTTAAATTTTTCCATGCCGGGGCGTTCTCAATAAACGAAAGGTCAGTATAGAGTGTGCATTTTCGCTGTTCAATACGACCATGACCAAAATCATCTTCTACCCATTCTGATGCTGGTTTCGTAAAGCGGACAGTCCTTTCGGCATCTTCTTCCAAACAACCCTGATTGCCTTTAACGGCTAAAAGATAATCGCCTCCTTTTTCGATTATCTTGGCAGCAATGTCTCGCTGACAGCCCATAGCATCTATGGTAACTAAGCAACTTTGAATGACCAAAACATCCAATAATTTGGGTATAGCCGTAATTTCATTCGACTTTTCATTGACCTTGACTTGTCCCAAACTCAACTGATTGGCTTTAGACCATGCACTGACAATATGTACCGCCCTTTTGAATTCTCCCTCTCGGGAACCGCAAAGGGTTTTTCCATCAATACTGACCACGTCGCCATCCGTGAGTTTGGATATGTCTTTTATCCAAGAGAGGAAGGCTTGCTCAAATTCGTCCGGCTCTAATGCGCTGAAAAACCGGTTGAAGGTGTCGTGGGAGGGGATGCCGTTGGGCAAGCGAAGATATTGTTTTAACCAGGTTTCTTTGGATTGACCATAATGTTCAATATCATTCCATGTCTCTGCTCCACAAATAACAGCGGCAATTGTGATGAAAATAATGTCCTCCATCAAATGCTCTTTGCATCTCTCTACTCGTGGATCTTTTATCGCTGTAAAATAACTAATCGGCGTTTGCATAATGCTTTTTTATTATACAAACGATCCACACTTATCTTTAGTATTTAAATATGTTAAGATTAAAATGCGTTTGCCCTGTACCCCCGATGGGGTTGACAGCAATAGTGTTTTAAGCGGCTTCATATCCCGCCACCAAAAACGGATTGTGTATATTATTGTTTAATCTTGACACAAAACATGAAATATAAAATATGCAACATAAAATATGAAATACAAATATACAACATTTTTTTTGAATAGACAAAATTGTTTTTTTATTTATGTTTGTCTTCTTTTAAAAAATTCTCTTTGAAAATCTTTCCAACCATCTTCGACCTCTTGTGTTGAAAAATTATGTTCAACCAGCCAAGCATTATTATAAGTTCGCAATTTTTTATAAAATTCATAGGCAATCTCAAATATATCATCCAAAAAATTTGTTTCTAAATTTTCAAATAGCAAATCTTCGGCTTTACTGATTTCACCATTATTCAATAAATTCATTACTCGTGGTTTCAATATGTCATTATAATATGTACCGGTTTTATCTAGTGCATTTTGTGTGGGTGTTGCTTCGAAAGACGAGGTTTTGGATTCATTCATTATTGTGAGAACACGATTTAAGTTTTCTCGAAACGATATTCTATTCGGATGATTTGCATCTAATTCTTTTTCCACAATTATCGTTGCTTTTTGAAAATATTCAAACGCTTTAAGATAATCGCCTCGTTTAGCATAAAAAATCCCAATATTATTATTAAGAACAGCCGTATTAGGATGATTCGAATCCGATATATTTTCCAATATATTCAACGTTTTTATGTAATATTCAAACGACAATTCGTCATTTGCAAACAACGTTGAGAAAAACTGTCCTATCTTACAATATAATTTCACTAACACTGGAGGAGAGATGTCACTCACAATTGTAATATGAGACAGAGACAACCCAGTGAATTCCCCTCCATGAATATCAAACATCGCATTTCTTTTTACTGGCGTTTCAATATCCAAATATTTCCGAGTAGAATATTTTTCTTTATCCGCATCAACTAATCCCTTCCAATATTTACCCAGTTCAGATTTATCCTTATCGTATATATATTCAAATACATCAAAATCAAGCAAAAATGTATATAATTCATCCCATGCATGCATTTCATACAGTTGATGAGGCAACTCATTATATTGTAAATCAGCACTCGAAGATTTCAAATAGATTACAATCTGTTCTCGATATTTATTTTCTTTTTCTTTTGGAAATAAATATCGTTTCTGTACTGCATCACGTAAGAATTGGTGAGAAAAAGTAATTAATCTATTTCTTGTTTCCAAATGAATTGAAATGGCATTGAACAACTGCGACCAATAGAGCAATGGTGCGCCTGTCAGTTCCAACAAGGTTGTTTCGGACAACCCAACGCGCGACACAGCTATCAGAGAAAATACATCTTTGACAAAATTTGTTTCTCTATAGCTGTAAACTACTTCAATACGTTCCAACATCCGGTCGAAAAAACTCTCTATATCTTTCGCAGATAGGTAGTTGTTGATTCTTTTATCCACTTCTTCGTGCTTGCCAAAGACACGTATTTCCTCTAAAAATGTACGTAATACTAATGTGTTTTCTGTTATACTGCCTTCTGTTGCAATACGATTGACTTGCTCTGGAAGTAATGATTTGCCGAATACTTTTAGGTATTCTGTAGTCAGCTGCTTCCTTTCTTTTCTATTCAAAGGTTGCACCACAAGTGTTTCATATCCACGGTATTGGAATACTTCCATTGTTTTATCGTTTTGCCGTGTGATGTAAATTATTTTTACGTTCTTTGGAAAAGTAGGCAGCCAGTTCAGCCGTTTGGCATTTTCCACATCCATCAATTGATTAACATCGTCCAATACTATTAACAGTTTTCCTTTATTCTCTATTGAAAAAAGTAGTTCTTCTAATTTTTTCTTTGACTTGTCTTTTTCTCCAGAGAAATCATGAATTGCACTCCGCATATATGCGTTTTTTGCAAGACTTTCTATTTCATTTATCAACCATTGCGTGATTTTGCGGTAATCACCTCCTGATTCGGAGTTACTCACAGAGTAGTAAATCAGATGTTCATCCGATTGCTTTTTCCTCCTTTGTATCCAATTGGCGATAAGGGCACTTTTGCCTATACCGCTTTTACCTGTAATAACGAGTGTCGAAGAATTGCTTTTTACGAAAGCATCCAATTTAGCCATATATGCGGGATTAGCGATATACACACCTGTGCGACTTTTGAGGAATGCCTTCTGTTGTAACCGTTCCTTTTCGAGTTCCGACAATACACCTTGAGGAAATAATTTATCCACCAATGCCTTGAAATCGTGCTCGACCTGTTTGCCAAGGTCTTCGATAGAGGTGTAATTCTGTATAGGGTATTTCTTTTGTTCGCATATTTCTTTTTTCAGGTTTTTGAGTTTTTGCGCTTCTATGCTTCCCTCCTTTTCCCTAAACTCGGCAGGTGTTTCCATTTCCGGCGAACGGAAATAAAAATGCGCATTCAAGTTTTCGTCCGAACGAAGTACGCCGTGTTGTATCTCTATTTCGGTGATACTCGTGCCTTTGGATAACATATCGGTTATCCATGGATAGGTTTCAAATACCCGTGTATTTGCTTTCATCAGAGCCTGTTCTTCTTCTGTCAGCGTCCATCCGTAGCGTTCACCCAATATACCGATAAAGAACGGATGCGTGTTCTCGATTTCCTCCAAACAAATTTCCACAGTGCGCCCTTGTTTCGATTCTTCCTCACTCACACCCCAGCGCAAATCCAACTCAAACAGTGTCACATCCCGCTCCTGACAATACCGTTTCAATTCGGGGAAAATCTTATTAATCAAATAATCCCGCTCCGGCATCATGTCCTTGAACGTTGAAGAGATAAAAATACGTATCTGCCGGTTTTCAATTAAATCCGGTTGCAACCTTTTTCTTGTGCCCATAATTGTCCTACTATTAAATTGGTATAAAATACTTATTTTCTATACACCCCATACCCAACAGCATCCAAAACCCCAATAATATTTCTCACAGGCTCCTTATCCCAATTTTGCACCTCCTCACTGAGTTTATCCCATTCAATGATGCAATCATGGTGTTTTTTCTTGTCGTCCCGTACCGACGCATACACCCAACCGTCTTCTATTTTTTCATCTATCCAGCGTTGATGCTCCTGTTTTGCCATAATCAAAACTTCTTGTTTTGTAAACGAAGTAACACGCTTCTTGTTTTCGTCTTTCAAAGTCATTTTGCAATTGATTAACGCCAATTTTTCATGATAACTTCTTGCTTGATTCAGGTTTGACAGTTTGAACTCGATGGTAAGATTTTCCCAAGGTTTCGTATTTGGGCGTTGATTTTTTTTCTTAGCCATATACTCAACATAATTTTGGTGAATGGCTTGTGCAATTCTTCCATCAAGCGACTGTTCTATCACTTTTAGCAGTAAAATATCCGTGAATTTGCGGTCGTTCAAATGGACAGACATCTGATTGCCCATCGGCAAGTCGGACGGTAGCCATACGCCTGTTTTTATCTTGCTCATTTTCAGGACGGTTTCCATAGAACGCGCACCGTGCTTGTATTCAGTTATGTACAGCATCGCCCGAAGAATGTTTTCGTCAATAAATTCTTTCCCTGCCGCTATAGTCGGTTTCAATCGCTCGTCTCGTTCGCACAGGCTGCGCAGCAACAAGACTCGCCGCAAGATGCAAACACGATCGGAATCATTCCTTCGATTGGGTCCGGCTATGTCGATAGTGCCTTTTATACGGCTAACAAAATCAGGTCCCTTTACATTTTTGAACACTTTCTGTATCGTCTCATCCGGCGAACTCATCGGGGATATAAAATCTTTGAATGTGGAGGCAGTGCCGCCTGCAAAAACCAATATGCACTTTCCCAAGGGATGTTCGCCGGTGGTGTCCTTAAATTTTCCGTCTTGCATGGGCATCAGGAAGTTTTTCAGCCATTTTAATTCGCCGGAATCAAATTCATCGAAAAATACCAACGGCAATTTATCTTCCAAAATAATATCACGCACTTTTTGGAATGCCGCGCCCAATTCATCGTCATTATTGATTTGTGCCACATTCACCGTATCGGTTTTAATATTGCCACCGATGCTTTTGGCAATCTGTTTTACGCCAAAAGATTTCCCGGAACCGGGAGAACCGAACACGGCGATTGAAAGAGGCGTAATGTCTTCTCCTTTTGAAAATTTCTTATCGGCATATTCCACAATCAGATTGCGGATATTATTGAAACTCTCTATTTCAAAACGGTCGATGGTTTTTAGTCCACCGATTTGTAATATCGGCAAACCGCTGCCTTTCAGCGCTTCATCGCCGAATTTGATGTAATTTGCAGCCAGTTCGTCTATGTAATTTTCTCCCTTGCTGTTGGCAATTATCCATGTATCGGGGGCAATGGTGTTTCCATCCGGCAAAACAGGAATGGTAATCAGCGCCTCGCCGTCTTCTCCTTCGTTGATAAGCAAAAGTTTATCTAAGTTTTTTTCGCAGATTACCGGATAATTTGTTTTGAAAAGCAGTTCGCCGCTTTTTAAAATCGGGGTAAGTTGTAACTTCTTTGTTTTGTTTATAATATCCGGAAACTGCAAACTTGCGGCTGCAACCATAAGGGCGAAAGCATCACCCAAATAACTGTGCTCGGCTAATTTTTCTCGTTGGGAACCTTCACA
>JAISKT010000293.1 GCA_031261295.1 Candidatus Symbiothrix sp.
GGATGTACGGCGTGATACCGGTTATGATTTCCAACAAAGAATCCGTGCTGGAACCGCAAATCAATCTGCCGGAAGTATTGCGTCCCGAAACGGAATTTACGGTGGAAGTCAGCGAGAAAAAAGGGAAGCCCATGACTTATACCCTTGCTATTGTGGATGATGGCTTGCTCGACCTGACGAATTTCAAAACGCCCAATCCGTGGAATGAATTTTATGCCCGGGAAGCTTTGGGAATCCGCTCGTGGGATATGTACGATTTTGTGATGGGCGCTTTTGGCGGGAAATACACAACCATGTTCAGCGTAGGAGGAGATGAAAATTTAAATCCCGCCAACGAAAAAGCCAACCGTTTCAAACCGGTGGTGAAATATTTGGGACCGTTTACACTGGGTAAAGGCGATAAAAAGAAACATAAAATCACACTCCCGCTGTATGTCGGTTCGGTGCGCACGATGGTAGTTGCCGGACAAGACGGCGCTTACGGAAAAGCGGAAAAAACCACTCCGGTACGTACGCCGCTGATGGTCATGTCCTCTTTGCCGAGAGTCGTCAGCACGAATGAAGAAATTACTTTGCCTGTCAATGTATTTGCCATGGAAACCGCTGTAAAAGAGGCTTCTATTAAAATAGAAACCACCGGATTGCTTCAAAATCTCGATGGTTCTCAATCGGTTCATTTCAATCAACCCGGTGATGAAATGGTTTATTTCTCCCTGAAAACCGGTTCCAAAACAGGGGTTGAAAAAGTAACGATAACGGCTACCGGAGGCGGAAAAACAGCCAAAGAAATTATCGAAATCGCTGTCCGCAATCCGAATCCGTCCGTTATTCTGTCGGACAATAAATTGTTGAACGGAGACGAAACCGGCGAATTCAATTACCAACTCACCGGCACATCCAACGATGATTGGGTGAAATTGGAAGTGTCGCGCATTCCTTCGGTGGATATTTCCCGCCGTTTTGACTTCCTGTACAATTACGAGCATTATTGTTCCGAGCAATTAACCTCCCGCGCCTTGCCCTTGCTGTTCGTTTCCCAATTCAAAGAGGTGGACAAAGAAGAATCGGAATCCATCAAGCAAAATGTCCAAGAAGCAATTAAGAACCTTTACGGCAGACAATTAACGAATGGAGGAATTGTCTATTGGCCCGGACATAGTTCTGCCGATGATTGGATTACCAGTTATGCAGGCACTTTCTTAGTTATGGCAAAAGAAAAAGGATACGACGTCAATCCCAGTGTATTGAATAAGTGGAAAAGTTACCAGCGGAAAGAAGCTCAAAATTGGTCGCCAAGTACGGCAAACAATTATTATTCCAAAGGTTCCGAATTCCTGCAAGCCTACAGGCTTTACTCATTGGCATTAGCGGGCGCTCCCGAATTAGGCGCGATGAACCGTTTGAAAGAAAAGAAAGACCTTTCCACACAAACGCGGTGGTGTCTGGCATCGGCGTATGCTGCCGGCGGGAAAATCAAACCGGCCGAAGATTTGATATTCAACATTCCAACCAGCATCGAACCCTATTGGAACAGTTACACTTACGGCTCTTCCGACCGAGACGAAGCCATGATATTGGAAACCATGGTATTGATGGGACGTCTGCCGGAAGCATTCAAACAAGCGCAAAAAGTATCCCAGAACTTATCAAAGGAACGCTATTTCAGTACGCAATCAACTGCCTACGCTTTGGTCGCTATGGGAACCTTAGCCGAAAAGACATCGGGTACGATTGAGTGTACTTGGACATTGAACGGCAAAAAACAGGACAAGATTAATTCGGCAAAAGCCATTTATCAGACGCAATTACCGAACAAGCCGGACAACGGAGAGGTAACGTTGACCAACAACGGCAAAGGAGTTTTGTATGTCAATTTAGTATCCAAATCCAAACCGGTCAACGATACCCTGCCTGCGATAGCCAACAATCTGCGTTTAGACGTTTCTTATGCCGATTTGAAAGGCAATCCGGTGAATGTATCAGAACTCAAACAGGGAACGGATTTGATAGCTTCGGTCAAAGTGACCAATATCAGCATTTCAAGCGATTACACCGATTTGGCATTAACACACATTATTCCGTCGGGCTGGGAAATCTTCAACGAACGAATGGCAACGAATGCAAGCAATGATAATTCCTATACTTACCGCGACATTCGAGACGACCGGGTATTGACGTATTTCAACCTTTCCAGAGGAAAAGCAAAAATAATCAATGTCCGTTTGCAAGCCACCTATCTGGGTTCGTTTGTTTTGCCGGCGATTAGTTGCGAGGCGATGTATGATACTTCTACGCAAGCGAGGACGGTTGCGGGGAGAGTGAGAGTGGTGAAATAATTAGTAATAAATGAGAACAATAAATTAAAAATAAAAAAATTTATGACAACAACACAAATCATAAAGCAGAAATACGATATTATCTCATGGGTAACCGGATTAGATGATAAAAATTTAATTCAGGAACTTTATCAATGGGTCACAACCAAAGAAAAAGAGGAGATTATCCAATTATCGTCCGAACAAGTGGATATGCTTTTAATGAGTGAAGATGATATTCGTAACGGACGATTGGTTTCTGAAA
>JAISKT010000313.1 GCA_031261295.1 Candidatus Symbiothrix sp.
GGATATTTCTGTCCTTCAAACACCACGCATAAGTCCAAACGGTTGTATCCGGCGGCAAACTCGCGGATGACCCGCCCGCCACCATTGACTACCCGTTGCAGAAAAGCCTGTAAAATAAGGTGAGGCGCCGCTTCTTTGTACATGTAGCGCTCTATCCATATTTCGCTGTTTTCGCGCCAGAACGCTTGAAAATCCTGTAATAGCAAAGTTACATCTATGCTCCCATTTTTCAGATAGTGGGGCATTTGATGAGGGTATTTGCTTTCGATCAAATCTTTTTGTGAGTTTGCGCTTAATGTGCGGATGATGACTTCTGCGTATATGGGATTGGAAGGCATAATTACGCCATTCGCTTCTCGTATCAGCCCAAGGTCTGTAGTGTAGCGGTAGTCGTCCGATTGTGTGTCAATTTTCAACAGTTCGCCAATGATTACCGGTTCCATCACCCGCCGCACCCGCTCTTCTTTGAGCCGTTCCAGCAGGCTGTCAATATGTGTATCTCGACGCAAAATGATGGTTTGAATTGATTTATCCACTAATTCGGCAGTAACAGGCTTTGTATAATCGGATTGAAGCATTTTTACAATTACCTCGCGGGCAATAGCGTTGACCAACCACGGTTGACCCTGTGTTTGCCTGAAAATCAGGTTAATCGCTTCCGGTTCAAAAATTTGTCCGGTATCAGCAGTATGCTGACCGTATAATTTATCTATTTCTTCTTTTGTAAAATTTTTGAGTGTCAGCGATTCGGTAACGATATTGAACGGGCTTGCACTGCCCAAGGTTTCGCTGTCGGGACGAACTTTAGCCTTGAAATCGCGAATATCACGCATACCCACCAAGGCGACAGAATGTACAAACGGCGTTATACTACGGGTGTTATATCCATCCCGCAACTGACGGAGAAAGGAAATCAGTGTTCCCTCACTCAAGCAGTCGGCTTCATCGAAAAGAATAACCAATGGTTTGTCTAATGATATACTCAAAACAGTCAATTCGGTTAATAGTACGCCGGTGTAATCACTGTAGTCGGCATCTTTAGCAAACTTCACACTTTTCGGTATATCCGAAAATCGCAAGGATTTTTCTATTCTCCTAACTATCGCGGGAATACCTTCCTTGGGATCTGGAATTCCCTGTATCGCTTCCAATGAACAGTAAAGCACATAATACTTGCCATCGTGATTGATGCGATTCTTCAAATCAAGCAGAAAAGTAGTTTTCCCGCTCTGACGGGCGGCATGAATCACAAAATACTGCTCCTGATCTATGAGTTCGGTTATTCCTTTCAATCGCGACGAAGCATCTATCATATAGTGCTTTTCTTCATTACATGGTCCTGCTACATTAAAATATCGTGCCATAACTTCAAAATTTTTACAAAGATAAACAAAATAATTAACAATGAATAATGAAAATAATCATCAATGTAACTACTTAGGTACTTTTATAAATAAAATTTAGGCGAAGGGTGAAGGGTGAAGGGGAAAAGGGAAATGGAAATGGAACGCGGATGACACGGATTGAGCGGATTGGCGCGGATTTTTTTACAATGGGCAGTTCCCTTCACCTTTTGCCTTTCACCTTTCACCTAAATTATTAATATAGTTGTATAGTTGCTTAATATATTACAAGTCCCTTTATTTTTATCACCTTACTTTTGTCCCTGTAATCAACAATATTTGATCAAATGTATAAAGTATTACAATTTATTATTAAACAATTAAAATTCATTAGTATGCTAAAGTATTCAGTAGTAAAAACGATTCCCAAGGATTTGGGCGGCCCTACGAAAATGAACGTAACATTGGAAGCACTCAACAATTACCCGGATCAAAGCGCATTGTTCGACCGGATCAAGGCGGAGCGAATCGCTTATATCGAACGAATCTGTCTTTCTCGACCGGCCAATCAACGGTTCAAAAAAGGATGGTTGAATCGTTTGGCAGATTTTCGGTTCTCTCCAACAATGGTATGTATATTGGCTTTGATGTTTTGTTTGAGCAGTTGTAAATCCATTCCTTCGGAAACAATGACGGTCAGAGGTAACAAAAGCAATCGTACTAATGATCGGAGGATTTGTTTTATTTCGAAAATGTTAGCTTTTGTTAAAAATTTTGCTCCCTTTGAAATTAGATTTTGATGGAAGTAAAAATTATCTTCCATATCGGTACTTTCAATATTTAATGAGTCTTCGATGTCTTTGTCTGTAAATGACGAAATAAAAAGACGCTTTCCGGTAAGCGAAAAAAGATAATCCAAACAATTTCTATCCGATTTCTTACCTGACCATGCGCCTATTAGAACATTGGTATCAATAAAAATATTATTCTTATTTGTTGAACTCATTACAAAAGTATTCTCTGAAACTTTTTTAGTTCCGACGCTTCGAAAAAACTGAAGAAAAATCTCTTTTACAGGACAGAAAAGGGGATTCATGCCTGCTTTTTTTACATTTAGGGCAACTTGATTAATTAAGCGTGTAAACAGTCAAAGAACTTATTTATAAGTTATCAGAGGATGGACGCCTGTCCATCCTCTGATAATATAAATATTCAACAAAAAAGAATTATTCCAGCGGATTAAACGTACCGTTATTCCAACCTTGCGTTTGCTCCAATTTGGAATTGGCTTCCAAATGCTTATTGGGTAATGCGTAAAAATAGTAATTATCTTTAAAATCAATGGTATATATTTTGTCCACTTCGATAATGTTGTCATTAAAATAGTCGGCATAGTTTTCCAAGATGCTTTCAGGATTGGTTTTCGCAACTGCCTGTATGACATCTCCAGTTACGCCCGGCTTAAACATAGGCTTCAGGCCATGGCGTTTTGTGCCGTTTAACTCAGAAGCAAACATTCTTCTGCGACGTAAATCCCAGAAACGTTTTCCTTCATAAGCAAACTCTATTTTGCGTTCATTCATAATCGCCTGTATCATGGCGTCTTTATCCATTCCTGTTTTTAGTCCATACATACCATTGTTTCCGGCAAGAATGCCTGCTCTTTCCCGAATTTGTTTCAATACGGTATAAGCTTCATCCAACTTATTCAATTCGGCAGCCGCTTCAGCATAATTCATCAATACTTCGGCGTAACGAATTTCAATCCAGTCTGTTCCACCTCTTTCCGCATCCAATTTTGTATAAGTGGGATCGACTGCTTTGCGGCAATAGAAAGAAGTTTCCGTTGCATATTGTTTTTCGTAACCTTCATACGTCCACAAATAAGGACCATCGTTTTTTTCGGTCAAAGGCCAATAGCAACCATTGTAGGCTATGGTCGCTTCAAAACGTGGGTCGCGATTTCTCCAATAATACACAGGATCATAATCGGAAGACTCATTGATGGGAACTCCGGTAATCATCGGATAAGATTTTACCATTTCCCATGTAGCATGATTGTATAATCCGGCACCGTTTTGTCCGGCAATCACCGGCCGGCAAGAGTTGCCAAAGCTATTGATTCGTCCGGGATATAAGTAACGACTTACAAAAACAGCTTCCTTATTCATTTCGTTGTACCAAAGATTTTCGTAACTTTCATACAAATCGTATCCGTTTGCCGACAAATCTGTTTTCGCTTTTAAGTTGGCATTGTAGGCATTCGTCCAACGCTGCTCGTTAGACGTTGGCGTGAATTGGGGACTCGCATAATAAAGTAATATGCGGCCTTTCAAGGCGAGAGCTGCTGCTCTGGAAATCCGTCCGGCATCGTTGCCTGTCCACTGCCAAGGCAAAGCATCACCTTCCAACGCTTCGTCGAGGTCTTTGATAATCAATTGAATACATTCGGATGTTTTACTTCTTGCCACATACAAATCATCAGTTAATTTTTGAACATTCATGACCATAGGAACTCCACCATAGTCTCTTACCAAGGTAAAATAACGCCAAGCACGTAAAACCAAGGCTTGCGCTTTCAGTTTATTCTGCGTCTGTACATCAATAGAGCCTGTGCCTATATTTTCAAGCAGAATATTAATATTCCGGATGAAATCGTAGGGCCAATTATCCACACCATCAGAAGTCAGTTGTCCATACAATCTATTGTTGGTTCCGTCGGCTTCTTCCGATCCGTTACTTATATTGTTAACCCAAACGGGTATGTTATCTCTGTAAAGTTTATTCAGATAGGCCTCTGCGAAAGAAGGGTCATTCCAAACATCTTTTTCACTTACTGCCGAAATTTCTTTTTTATCCAATACATCTGCACAACCTGTGTATAGTAATGAAAGCATAAACAATCCTAACAGTAGAACTATATTATTTTTTTTCATATTGCTATTTATTATAATTTATTAAAAACTAAAATTTAAACCCAATGAATAGCTTTTCATCAAGGGATAATTGTTAATCGCTGTATTTTCCGGATCATGATATTTTACGTGATCTTCCAAGAGAAACAGATTGGTTCCGGTAAAGAACACTTTTGCCTGCTTAACTTTTAATTTTGATAATAGCGATTTAGGCAATGTGTATGCGAGATTTACATTTTTCAAACGCAGGAAAGAAGCGTTTTTCATCCAAAATGTAGAAGCACGATCCAGTTCGTTATCTGCGACACGTGGAAAAAGGGCATTGGGGTTCTCCGGTGTCCAATGGTCATTCCAAAAAGCATAGTTACTCGCAACTATTCCCGTTTGTACCCATTTTGTACTAATCATTAATTTTTTCCCGTGTACTCCTGAGAAGAATAGATCCAAGGAAATACCTTTCCAACTTCCGCCTAACAAAAATCCGTAATTGACAGGAGGTGTGGTGTGATTCATTATCCAATCCTGGTCGTTGGCATCAATTTTTCCATCCGGTTCATCCGAATTAGGACCGCGTAAATCTTGATAATTCATCATTCCTAATCCAGGTTTTCTGCCAAAAACAGTGTAATCGGGATTTTTTGCCAAGATAGCGTCCAATTGTTCCTGCGTGCGGATAATATCCGTATAAATGAGGCCTAAACTGCGGTCGATATTGAAACCTATTTCAGACTGATAAGCCCGAATATTTTCCGCTTGGTCTTTCATAATTAACTTATTGGTGGCATATCCTAAATTACCTTTTACAATATAGTTAAAATCACCTGCTTTATTGGTATAACCTATTTCAACTTCAAATCCTTTCGCGTCGATAATTGCATAATTTTCTTGAGGCATACTGGCTCCGAAAGTCGTCGGCATACTGGCAATACGCGATCCAAGAATATCGTAGGTATGTTTTTTGAATCCTTCGACACTGAATGAAAGTTTATTATCTAAGAAATTTGCGTCGATACCTGCATTGTAGGTTAGTGCTTTTTCCCAAGTGATTTCCGGATTGGGAGTT
>JAISKT010000348.1 GCA_031261295.1 Candidatus Symbiothrix sp.
GCAAATGCTGAAATGGAACAAATCCTTGGCCTTTTGAATGACGTAGAAGATAATTTCAGAAGCATCAAAGCGGCTGAAAATTACCTGTCGGTTCAATCGAATACTTCGGGCGAATTGACTCCCTCTACTCGTGAACGCATCCAAAGCGACATGCAATTTGTTACCGAAACGCTGGATAAAAACCGGCAACAGATAGCGGATTTGGAAAAGAAACTGAAAAATTCGACGCTGAACTCGGCTCAATTAACAAAAACATTGAACGGTCTCCGCGCTGAATTGGAAGAAAAAACCACCACTTTGGTAGCTTTGCGGGATGAATTGGCAAAGAAAGATTTACAGATTGCCGAATTAAGCGACCACGTAACGCATCTTTCCAATGATGTACAAGCCCTGAAAACGCAATCCGGTGAACAACAGGAAACAATCACCCGGCAACAAACCGAAATAAATACGGTTTATTACTGTTTTGGCACTTCCAAAGAATTGAAAGACCAAAAAATATTGATTAACGGTCAATTAGGCGCTAATTTCGATCGCAATTATTTTATCAAAATCGATGATTTTCATGTGTTGAAAGTAGTTCCTTTGCTTGCAAAAAAAGGCAAATTAGTTTCAAAACATCCGGCCGGCTCTTACGAATTTGCCAAAGACATCAACGGAAAAGCGGAATTGCGTATCCTTGATGCTAAAAATTTCTGGAGTTTAACGAAATATTTGGTGGTGGAAGTGAATATGTAAAATCCTTCTCAAAATTAGAAATTAACGGTACATAATATTTAAATCAATGGAATATAATTTTAGCGAAATCGAGAAAAAATGGCAGGAGTATTGGAAAGAAAATCATACTTACCAAGTAAAAAAGGATAAGAACAAACCGAAATATTACGTCCTGGATATGTTCCCGTATCCGTCGGGCGCCGGTTTGCATGTCGGCCACCCGCTCGGTTACATCGCTTCCGATATTTATTCCCGCTACAAACGCCTGAAGGGATTTAATGTATTGCATCCCATGGGGTACGATGCTTACGGACTTCCGGCGGAACAATATGCTATTCAAACCGGTCAGCATCCGGCGATTACGACTGAGCAAAATATCAACCGTTACCGGGAACAATTGGATAAAATCGGCTTCAGTTACGACTGGAGCCGTGAAATCCGAACCTGTGATCCGGCTTATTACAAATGGACGCAATGGGCATTTGTCAGGATGTTCAATTCGGTTTTTTGCAATATCTGTAAAAAGGCGTTGCCGATGGAAAACATTATCGAAGCCTTTGAAGAAAGCGGTACCGAAGGATTGGATTTGGCTTGTACCGTGCCAATGACGTTTACCGCAGCCGATTGGAAAGCGAAATCGGAAAAAGAAAAACAGGAAATCCTGATGAATTACCGCTTGGCCTATCTGGCGGATACGATGGTGAATTGGTGTCCGTCTTTGGGAACCGTTTTGGCCAACGATGAAGTAAGTGAAGGAGTTTCTGTGCGAGGCGGTTATCCCGTAGAACAACGCAAAATGCGGCAATGGAGTCTGCGCGTCTCGGCGTATGCCCAACGATTATTGGATGGTTTGGATAAAATCGACTGGACGGAATCGCTGAAAGAAACGCAAAAAAACTGGATAGGTCGCTCGGAAGGCGCAGAACTTCATTTTTTAATTGAAAATGGAGAATTGAAAATTGAAAATGAAAAACCGCAATTAATTGTTTTTACAACAAGAGCCGATACAATCTTCGGCGTTACCTTCATGGTTTTGGCGCCCGAATCGGAATATGTGTCCCAAGTGGTTACCACAGAACAACAAGCGGCAGTAGATGCTTATTTGGATGCCGTCAAACGCCGCACCGAACGCGAACGCATCGCCGACCGGAAAGTGACCGGCGTATTCACCGGCTCGTATGCCATCCATCCGATAAACGGAGAAGCTATTCCTATCTGGATTTCCGATTATGTATTAGCCGGTTACGGAACAGGAGCCATCATGGCTGTTCCGGCGCACGATAGCCGCGATTATGCTTTTGCCAAACATTTCAACTTACCGATTATTCCCTTGATTGAAGGCGCAGACGTTTCGGAAGAAAGTTTCGATGCCAAAGAAGGAATCATGATGAATTCGGGCTTTTTGAACGGACTGACTGTTAAAGATGCGATTCAGAAAGCGAAAGAATATATTGCAGAAAATAACTTGGGCAAAGTAAAAGTCAATTTCCGCCTGCGCGACGCTATTTTCAGCCGCCAACGCTACTGGGGCGAACCTTTCCCGATTTACTACAAAGACGGAATGCCTTATACGGTGGAAATCAAAGATTTACCGATTGAATTGCCCGAAGTGGACAAGTTTTTGCCGACAGAAACCGGCGAGCCGCCGCTGGGACGGGCGAAGGATTGGGTGTATCGAGAAAAGAATGATAGTGGAGATTGAAATCTTAGGGACTCTTGGGACTTTTTGGGACATTAGAGACAGGGATGTGTCTCTAATGTCCCAAAAAGTCCCAAGAGTCCCCAAAAAAGAAAAATG
>JAISKT010000014.1 GCA_031261295.1 Candidatus Symbiothrix sp.
TTGGGCAATTCCGTTGCCGAAACGGACGAAGATGCCACCGGTATGATTATTTACAATCCAACCAAAACAGGTTCGATTGAAATAGGTATTTATGTATGGAATGGTACTGATTGGAAACCGGTAGTTCTTTTATAATTAAAAAAATGAAAAGAATGAAAGAAATGAAAAGAATAATCATTGCAATATTGTTGTTCCTGAGTTTGGGAACAGCAGCCGGTTTGGCGCAGGTAACAATCGGAGCCAATCAGGATCCGCGTACCGGCGCCGGTTTGGATTTGAATTCCAATAAGGGATTGCTTTTACCGAGAGTGACATTGTCGAGTACCGCCACTGATTTCCAGTTGGAAGGAGGAGATTTGGATAAGGCCAAAGGGATGGTGGTTTACAATACCGGCGCCAACTTGGGCGGCCCCGGTGTATTTGTTTGGGACGGAAGTAAATGGTCGATCGTACAAGCGGAATTGCCGGCGGTAACTATCGAAACGGTAGGAAGCGGAACTTCTTTTTGTGGAGGCGTCACTTTCAAATTGATAAAACCCACGAGTTGGTCCACTGTGCAATGGACAAGTTTATCGGCAAGCAACGTAACGGCAACACTTGCAGGCGTTGCTTACAACGGTACCTTGACTTACAATTCAGTGGATAATTGTTATTATTACGGAATTACAGCAGCTGCTGTCGGACAATCGGCGGTAATAACTGTTAGCGGTAGTATCAGCGGAACTCCCATCACTGAAAGTACAAAAGAAGTCACTGTCAACTTGAATACGGACAGTAGTTTTAAGGTAGGCGGTGAAAATTGTTTTGACATCAAACGCAGCAGTGACACCGACCCGGATTGGGGGTATCGGGTACAAGCTGATTTTACAAAGACGTATGATTATGCCTTGAGTGGAACGGTAGGTAGCGGATTTACGATCTCCTCGGTCACCTGGAGTTATACTAATCCGGAAAATGCGGTGGAACTATTTACTCCGGCTGCTACGAGTACTACGCCAGGCAGCAATAAGGTAACGGTAAAATACAATCCGGCCAATTTGATTGGCAATACAAATATCGATGCCACGGGTATTCAAGTGATTATTACGGCTACGATTGTGGCAACAAGTACCGGCGCTTGCCCAACTGCAGTATATACCGTAACGCGGACAGTGACAATAAAGAATGCAGACTGCTGTTCTTTTGTTACGGATGCAGAAGGTCATTTCTACTATGCAAACCAGTTTGGAGATGCCGGTTGTTGGATGACACAGAACTTGCGCTCGACTTGGACATTACAAGACGGTACGTTTAGAAGTATTCCGAAAGGAAATAATGCGAACGCTAAGAATGATCCATTTTATTATTTCCCCAATACTACGGTTGATACCATTAATCATCCGGAATATGGTTTGCTTTATACCTGGGCTGCTGCTAATACTCCTACAAGTGCAACTGAAACGAGTGATGCTTTCAGTGGAACAGTTTCTACCCGTCAAGGCATTTGTCCGTCCGGATGGCACTTGCCGAGTGATTATGAATGGGGACAATTAGAAAAAGAAATTGCTTCTAACCCCAAGCCATACGCCGATCAAGAAAGTGCTTATTCTGGAGCAGCCAGTTATAACTATACCGGTTCATCCGGTTCGCGCCCGGGTTCTGTCACTACAGATTTGACCTATTGGGGTCGCCAGATGAAAAGCAAGTCTGCCGTGACCAGCGCAACCGGCGGTATGAGCCGGCCCCGCGCGGCTGGCGGATTCGATGGCTTGCTGGTAGGTGAATTGTCCGAAGGCGATGTCTACGGGCGAGGCAACCTGGCTTTATTTTGGTCCAGCAGCTCGACTGGAAGTAACTCGGCTTGGTATCGGGTGCTGATCCTTTCTTCCCATGCCGTGCAACGGCTTGACACTGGTGGGAAAGTACCGATGTATTCTGTGCGATGCAGAAAAAACGATTAATTCTTCAATTTGTCCATTTGTCAATTTGAAAACGAGCGCTTTAGCCGGCCCTTGTACCACTCGGTCTATGGCCGTTAGGGATGAGGGTGGAGGCGCTCAACCATTGATTCAGGCGAAAAAGGTAGGGTTGCGTTTCTTAATAAACCTTCCAAGTCTTCAAGACTTGGAAGGTTTGTTTTATAAAAATAATGCTTACATTTGCACTGGCGCCTTGAACATTTAAGTCATCTTACAAATGAAAAAAGAATGGAGAAAAACCTTTGACTTTGATCCTGCGGAAATTAGAACCTTTACAGATCTAATCGACAAATTATCAAAGAAAGCAGTTCCGGAAGTCCGGAAAAAAGGATTCGAAAATTATTTGAAATATAACAAGTATAAAGTCTTTGAATACAAGGAAGGAAATATCTATGTCATTCAAGGAGCAAAATACAATGAGAGTGAATTTCACATTGCAGAAAAATTAGTGAAAGCCGGGTATCATGTCCTGTTTCCCAATGAAGGTGATTTGGGTGGTGGGCGAAAGAACGACTTGTACTTATACGATACTAAAACCTACATACAAACAAAAGCCGAATTAAAATCCCTTTTCGGAAATACGGCCCAAAGTGTTAGAAGCAATTTAATAAGTGGTTCGGGTCAAGCAAGTGTAATTGTGTATGATATTCAATCCAATATTAAAAAGAATTGGCTTATAGCAGGTTTAAGAAGCGGTTGGTCAGAAGAAATAAAAAGAGTTATGTTGAATTGGCATGGACAATGGTATGAAATTAATAAAGAATTTGCATTCAAAAAAGGTTGGCTTGAATATCATTTAAAATAAAAAAAGGAGAAAAATTCTCCTTTTTCTAATTCTTTTTGTAAGGCAATTTAACCCGTATAGCCATCGTCTGCGCCAAAATGACGTCCAAGTACTTTAGGAAACTATACTTAAGCTGTGTCACTGAACTCCGAAGAGCAATTACACGTGAGTTTTATGTGCGGCAGAACACAATACAAAAGTACACGAATCAATCGAAAAAAACAAATTTTGAGCTAATTATTTTTTTCTTCTCCCCGAATCTGTACTCTCCTGATTTTCCCGCTGATCGTCTTCGGCAATTCTTCCACAAACTCAATAATCCGCGGATATTTATATGGAGCCGTCACTTTCTTGACATGATCCTGGATTTCCTTCACCAATTCAGGGCCGGCTTGGGCTTTGTAATCCGCTGCCAGAATAACCGTTGCTTTCACTACCTGCCCGCGCACTTCGTCCGGTACGCCGGTAATGGCGCATTCCACTACGGCCGGATGCGT
This sequence comes from Candidatus Symbiothrix sp., assembly GCA_031261295.1. Lineage (GTDB taxonomy): Bacteria > Bacteroidota > Bacteroidia > Bacteroidales > Azobacteroidaceae > Azobacteroides. Next base: position 3,240 of record JAISKT010000014.1, read on the forward strand.
CATCAAAGCGCTCTCCACTTCAAACGGGCCGATGCGGTATCCGGAACTCTTGATTACATCATCGTTGCGGCCCACAAACCACTAATAGCCGTCTTCATCCCGCCAGGCAATGTCGCCCGTATGGTAAATATTGTCGTAATAAACGCTGTCGGTCAATTCCGGATCGCGGTAATAACCCATAAACAAACCGACCGGCATCAACTTATCCGTACGAAAAATGATTTCGCCCTGTTCGCCGTCTTCGCAACTCCGGCCGTCGTACGTAATCAAATCCATGTCGTAAGCCGGACTGGGTTTCCCCATCGAACCCGGTTTCGGTTCCATCCAAGGGGAATTGAAAATAGTGACGGTCGTCTCGGTTTGCCCGAAACCTTCCATCAGTTTCAATCCGGTCGCTTCCCGGAACGCATCAAATACCGAAGGATTGAGCGGTTCGCCCGCTACTTCACAATATTGTAAGGAAGATAAATCGTATTGGGTAATGTCTTCAAGAATCAGAAAACGGTACACCGTAGGAGGCGCACAAAAAGAAGTCACCTTATAGTCCTGCATGATTTGCAACAGGTTGGCCGGCGTAAATTTTTCGTGGTCATATACAAAAATGCAGGCGCCCATAATCCATTGTCCGTACAATTTTCCCCAAGCCGCTTTGGCCCAACCGGTATCGGCCAGGGTCAGGTGCAAGCTGTTTTCCTTCAGGTTGTGCCAGTAGCCCGCCGTAATGATGTGTCCCAACGGATAAACAAAATTGTGAATAACCATTTTGGGATTTCCGGTTGTTCCGGAAGTAAAATACAACAACATGACGTCATCGTTGTCATTGGGATTCGCCGGTTTAACGAACGGTTGAGCGTCTTCGATACCTTTCCGGAAATCCTGCCAGCCTTCGGCAACTTCCGGGCCGATGGAAATACGGTATTGCAAGGTGGGACTTTCGGGCAACGCTTCATCTACATGCTTGAGTATCAATTCTTCGCCCACACTGATAATGGCTTTGATATCCGCAGAATTGCAGCGGTACACAATGTCTTTTTTCGTCAATAAATGTGTAGCGGGAATCGCCACTGCGCCCACTTTGTGCAAACCCAGAATCGCAAACCAATACCAATACCGGCGTTTGAGGATAAGCATGACCTTATCGCCTTTCCCGATTCCCAGCGATTGAAAATAAGCGGCGGCGGCATCGCTTTTCTCTTTCATGTCTTTGAATGTGAAGTCAAAGTGTTCGCCCTGGTCGTTTACCCAGCAGAGCGCTTTTTTATCCGGGTGTGTTTTTGCCCATTCATCCACAACGTCGAATGCAAAATTGAAGTTTGCGGGTACGTTTATCTTGAAATTCGCCTTAAAGTCCTCCTGATCTTTGAAGCTTATTTGATGGAGATATTTTTCGATCATAATATAATTGCCAAAAATTTAACGGCCTTATGGTCCAATGCTTTCATGCCGTGAGGATACGAAGAATCAAAATAAACACTGTCGCCGGGATTGAGAATCAAGTCCTTGCCATTGATTTGAAGCAACAGGCGGCCGTTCAGGACGTAATTAAATTCCTCACCATCATGCGTATTCAAATAAATGGGGTTGTCGTTGGGTTCGACCGTCACTTCAAACGGTTCGGCTTTGGGATGTATGTATCCGCCGGCCAGGCCCTGGTACTTGTAGGCTTTCGTGCGTTCTACGGAAGTGCCTTTCCCGTAACGGGTCAGGAAATACACATTCATCCGGGGTTCAGTCCCTGAAATAAGGGTGGAAGTATCCACATCAAAATTTTGGGAAACATCAAAAAGATAGCTCATGGGAATATCCGTTTCGCCGGATTCATACAGCAAAACATCCGCCTCCGTCTTATGGGTTTTCCGAGCCATTTCTGCTGCCGACAAGTCCAGAGAATCTCTCAAGCCCCTCAGCCGTTCGGCAATTTGTTTAATTTGTTCATTCATCTTTTTTTAAAATTTAAGATTCTTAAGCTTCTTAAAATTCTTAAGGAGCTTACTTTTTCCTTACTGTAATATGAAAGCAAGCTTGCTTTTTCTCGTGTTTGATATAGCAAAAACCTTTTTTCTTCAAATCCCTCAGCACGGAGGCCAAGACCATTTTCAATTGATCCTCGGTCAATTTGTCGGCGCTTTTATCCCCTTTGATAAACCGCTTCCAGGAAATATCAAAAGTCGTTCCGTACATGTGTGCCGAATTTGGCGAAGCATTCCCGTTCCTTTTTTTCAACCGCTTCACATCCTCCCGGGTTCTTGTGATGCTGGTAACCACCAATTTATAATGTGGCGCATTCAGGTTTTTGAGGGAATCCGCGAAATTACCGGCGATTTTGTTCAATAAATCAGCCGCTGCATCCACTGTAAAAGGAATGGAATAAGTGAGTTCATCCACCTCGTAATTTTTGTTGGATTTTAGCTCCACCAATTTCTTTTTCATTCCTTCGGCTTCCTTCCGGTCTTTCACCGGCTGGATTCCGTTTTTCAGGGCCGCTGCCAAATGGATGTCATTCAGATCGTTGAAATCCTTATTGTAATTTCCGGAATACCGGATTGATTTGACAGGTCCCCTTTCTTCTTTTTTTGCGCAGGAAACAAGACAAAATAATAATAAATAAGACGTAAAAAATGCGATAAAGATGTGTTTTTTGTACATAAAAGCAATTTTTTACTAAATCAACGGCAAAAGTATCAAATAAGTTTTAGAATGCCAATGAATGAATTAAAAATAATTCATTACTTTTGCACTATAAAAAATGAAAGGAATGAAAGGAATGAAAAAAATGAAAAAAATTATTTCAATTTTCTTCATTATTTTAATTTTCTTCATTATTTAATTAATTACAGTGAATGCTTGAAAAGACAATTATTTTAGAAGGAGCGGATCCCGCTATTTTTTTTGGGATTAATAATTCCAACATGCAATTAATCAAATCTTTGTATCCAAAATTAAGGATAGTGGCCCGGGGATATGTGATGAAAGTAATCGGCGATGAACTGGAATTGGTTGCTTTTGAAGAAAAAATCCGGGAAATGGAGCGTTATTGCCAGGAATACAATGTATTGACCGAAGATGCCATCCTGAAAATAGCGAAAGGACAAGCGGACAATACGCCTGTAAAGCAAGATAACCTGATTATTTACGGGATGAACGGCAAACCGATTGTCGCCCGCACGGAAAACCAACAGCGGTTGGTTCAGGAATTTGACAAAAACGATATGCTGTTTGCCATCGGGCCGGCCGGTTCGGGAAAAACATATACGGCCATTGCTTTAGCCGTGCGCGCATTAAAAAACCGGGAAGTCAAAAAGATCATCCTGAGTCGTCCCGCGGTGGAAGCCGGTGAAAAATTAGGGTTCCTCCCGGGAGATATGAAGGAAAAGATTGATCCGTATTTGCAACCTTTGTACGATGCGCTGGAAGACATGATTCCATTGGCCAAATTGAAAGATTACATTGAAAATAAGGTCATCCAAATTGCGCCGCTGGCTTTTATGCGCGGCCGGACATTGAACGATGCGGTAATTATTTTGGATGAAGCGCAAAACACAAGTATTCAACAGATTAAAATGTTTTTGACTCGCCTGGGAATCAATGCCAAAATGATTATCACAGGCGACATCACTCAAATAGACTTGCCCTATTCCCAACCGTCGGGTCTGATTCATGCCTTGCGGATACTGAAAAATGTACCGGGAATTGCGCAAATTGAATTGGAAAAGAAAGATATTGTGCGGCACAAGTTGGTACAACGCATTGTGGAAGCGTACGAGAAAGAAAATAACGGAAATAGAGAAGTTAAAGAAGTAAAAAAATAAGTAATATGGCAAAAGCATTAGTTAAAACAGATTTTAAATTTCCAAATCAAACAGATGCTCGTAAAGGGAAGGTGCGTGATGTATATTTTATCGGCGATGATTTATTGATAATAGTCGTTACCGACCGCATTTCAGCTTTTGATTTTATTATGCCGGAAGGTATTCCTTTTAAAGGGCATATATTAAACATGATCGCCGCCAAATTCCTCGATGCCACAGCGGACATCGTGCCCAATTGGAAATTAGCGACTCCCGACCCGATGGTAACAGTCGGGTTGCGCTGCGAACCGTTCAAAGTGGAAATGGTCATCCGCGGCTACTTGACCGGAAGCGCCTGGCGGGAATACAAAGCCGGTGCAAGAACCTTGTGCGGCATCGCTTTGCCCGACGGGATGAAGGAAAACCAAAAATTTCCTGCACCCATCATCACCCCAACCACCAAAGCGGACGAAGGACACGATGAAAATATTTCCAAAGAAGAAATCATCGCCCAGGGATTGGTGAGCAAAGAAGATTACGAACAATTAGAAGAATGTACCTATGCTTTATTTCAACGCGGTACTGAAATGTCTGAATCCAAAGGTTTGATTCTGGTGGATACCAAATACGAATTCGGGAAAAAAGACGGCAAAATCTATTTGATCGACGAAATTCATACGCCCGATTCTTCGCGCTATTTTTATGCCGACGGTTATCAGGAACGATTTGAAAAAGGCGAAGAACAAAAACAACTCTCCAAGGAATTTGTTCGTAAATGGTTGATGGAAAACGGGTTTCAAGGCAAAGAAGGACAAAAAATTCCCGAAATGACTCCGGCCTATTGCGAAAGCGTATCGGAAAGATACATCGAATTGTACGAAAAAATCACCGGAGAAAAATTTGTGAAAGCGGATATTAATGATGTTTCCGCCCGCATTGAAAGAAATATAAATGCCTGGTTGAAACAGTGATGGAGCAGTTCGGATTAATCGGTTATCCATTGAAACACTCTTTTTCCAAGAGTTTTTTCAATGATAAATTCAATGCGGAAAACATTGATGCTGAATATATTAATTTTGAGATTCCGTCCATTAAAGAATTCAAATCAATTGTAAAGGAACATCCCAATTTGAAAGGCTTGAATGTAACGATTCCTTATAAGGAACAAGTGATTCCCTATTTGGATCAGTTGAGCGAAAATGCCCGGTTGATAGGTGCGGTCAATGTTGTAAAAATCGACCGGCACAAAGGGAAAGTCAAATTGACCGGATTTAATTCGGATATTATCGGTTTCAAGGAATCCATTGAACCGCTATTGGGAGAGCATCATCAGCGTGCATTGATACTGGGAACGGGCGGATCGGCCAAAGCAATCTTTTACGGATTGAAACAGTTGGGAATCATCGCCACGTATGTTTCAAGGGAAAAATCCTCGGATACGGTGTTGACCTATCAAGAACTGACGGAAAGAGTAATGGCTGCCCATTCAATTATTGTCAACTGTACGCCCGTAGGCATGTGGCCCAATGTAGATGAATGTCCGGCCATTCCATACGAATGGATCACCGGAAAGCATTTGTTGTACGACTTGCTGTACAATCCCAACGAAACACTGTTCATGAAAAAGGGAAAAGAGCAAGGTGCAAAAGTAAAAAACGGACTGGAAATGCTGCTATTACAAGCATTCGCCAGCTGGGAGTTTTGGAAGAGTTAAAAACTAAAAACTAAAAACTAAAAGTTGCGCAAAGCGCGGTAACAATAACAGGCGTCAGCCAACTTTTAGTTTTTAGTTTTTAACTTTTAGTTTAATTATGTCTGTAACAAGATTTGGGGTTTCATTGGAGCAGGATTTGCTGGAAGCATTGGATGCTTTTGTGCAGGACAATTCGTATGCCAATCGTTCACAGGCCATCCGGTCTTTGATTGAAAAGAACATTGTGGAAAAAAAGTGGCAATGCAACAGTCATGTGGCGGGCGCTATCGTTGTGGTATATGATCCCGGAAAAAACGATATTGTCCATAATTTGCTGGATATCCAGCAAACCCATACCAAGCAAATCTTATCTACCCAGAGATTTTTCCGGGAAAATAATTTATGCCTCGAAGTCATTACCGTAGAAGGAACAGCTCAGCAATTAACTAAGCTGTCCGATGAAATTATCTCTCTCAAGGGAGTAATACACGGTAAATTGATTATGAGCAGGATTTAATCCTACCTCATATCTTTCAGCGATCTTTGTAATTCTTGACGAGCGAAGAAAATGCGGCTCTTTACGGTTCCCAAGGGCAAAATCAATTTTTCTGCAATTTCATTGTACTTATAACCCGCTAAAAACATGGAAAAAGGCATTTTCAGGTCATAATTCAAACTGCCGATAGCGATATTGATTTCTTTTATGGTGTATGCACCGTCCGGAGAATCAAAGCCGGAATCCTGGGAAAGATTCAAATGATACAAATCTTCCGTTTGATCAATGATCGTTTGACTTCTTACAACTTTGCGGTAGTTATTGATAAAAATATTACGCATAATAGTTAAAACCCATCCTTTGAAGTTAATATTATCTACGTACTTATCCTGATTGTCCAGCGCCTTTAAAGTGGTGTCCTGTAACAAATCACCCGCATCATCCCTGTTCCCGGTCAGCATCATTGCAAAATTGAACATGTTGTCTTGGATACCCAAAATCCTTTCTTGAAATTGTGTTGAGCTCATAATTCAAAAAATTAATAATCTAAAAAAATAAAAAAATCAGTTCCCTTTGTGTTGTGTTGGAACAAAGTTAGGGGTGTTTTCCATAGTTTTTATTAACTATTTTTAGGTAAAGACAATATGTAATTGAAACTTAACGCGCCCGTAATTATCTTAATAAAATTGTAATAAAAATGCAATCTCTACTTTGCAAAAAATGGAAATATTGCAATGTGGAGATTGCAATAAATAAATTCATAGTATAAAAATCGTCTATTTATTGTTTTTATTTTATCTTTGCAGCCTTGAAACAATCATATCATTAATATACAGGTAGATTTGAAAAAGAAATTTGATTTCTCCTCTTTTTGGGAAAAAGTACGGTTTAAATATAAACTGTTGTTTTTGAATGAGAATACACTGGAAGAAGTATTTTCACTCAAACTTTCCTTGTTATCAGGTTTTTTGGTTTTGCTGAGTTTTATTATTGTATTAGTGATACTTACCTCTGCCATTATTATCAATACACCTATCCGCAATTACTTGCCGGGCTATTTGGATTCGGAAATACGCCAGGAAATAATGGAAAATGCCTTAAGAGCCGATTCCTTGGAACAAGTGATCCATACCCAATCGCAATACCTGGATAATATAACCGCGATATTGCGGGGAGACAGTCCCGTGACTCAAATTCCGGAACCGGACACCATTTCCGTCAAAGTGGAAGATTTAAAGAAATCCGAGGGATTGACCGATTTTATACGGACTTTTGAAGAAGAGGAAAAATATAATTTGAATGTGCTAAATCCTTCTACTGTATTGCCCGAAAATCTCATTTTTTACCGTCCGGCGCGCGGAATGGTTTCCAGTCATTTCAATTTGCAGGAAAAACATTACGGCGTGGATATCGCGGCGACTCCGAAAGAGAGTATTTTGGCTACCATGAAAGGAACGGTGATTTCTGCCGGATTTGATGCCAATGGCGGTTACGTGATGCAGATACAACATACCAACGGATTTGTTTCCATTTACAAACACAATGCCATCCTTTTGAAAAAACAAGGAGACGAAGTGAATGCAGGTGAAGCGATTGCCATTGTCGGCAATACCGGTAATTTATCCAATGGCACCCACCTCCATTTTGAATTGTGGTTTAACGGAAAACCGGTGGATCCGGAGGAATTTATTGTGTTTTAACAAACAATGGAAAAAAGACAAATAGCCATATTAGGTTCGACCGGTTCGATAGGCGCCCAGGCGCTGGATGTGATACGTCAACATCCCGAAAAATTAGAGGTATATGCCTTGACGGCCAACAATCAGGTGGAACTGCTTATCCGTCAGGCGCGTGAATTCAGGCCGGAAATGGTCGTCATCGCAAATGAATCCAAATACGGAGAACTGAAAGAAGGTTTGAAAGACCTGCCCATCAAACTGTGGGCCGGTTCGGATGCGATAGCCCAAGTGGTGGAAGCCGGACCTATTGATATGGTGCTCACAGCGATGGTGGGTTATTCGGGTTTGAAACCGACCATCCACGCCATCAAAGCCGGAAAAGCCATTGCTTTGGCCAATAAGGAAACATTAGTCATCGCCGGTGAACTCATTACCAAGCTGGCTTTGGAGCATAAAACGCCCATCTTGCCGGTGGATTCCGAACATTCGGCTATCTTCCAGTGTTTAGTGGGAGAATCGAATAATCCGGTGGACAAGATTATCCTGACCGCTTCGGGAGGCCCTTTCCGGAAATTCAGCCGGGAGCAATTGCAGCACGTCACTAAAAAGGAAGCCCTGAAGCATCCCAATTGGGATATGGGCGCTAAAGTGACGATTGATTCCGCCAGCTTGATGAACAAGGGTTTTGAGATGATCGAAGCTAAATGGTTGTTTGGCGTAACGCCCGAACAGATTCAGGTGGTGGTGCATCCGCAATCCATTATTCATTCGATGGTGCAATTCCGGGATATGTCCATTAAAGCGCAATTGGGATTGCCCGACATGCGGATCCCCATTCAGTACGCTTTGAGCTATCCGGAACGGTTAAAATCAAATTTTGAGCCGGTGAATTTCAATAAATTCAATAATTTAACGTTTGAAGAACCGGATACTACGCGGTTTCGCAATTTGGATTTTGCATTTGAAGCCATCCGGCAAGGGGGAAATATGCCTTGCATCCTCAATGCAGCCAACGAAGTAGTGGTAGCCGCTTTTTTACAGGATAAAATAGGATTCCTCGAAATGAGCGATGTCATCGAAAAAGCCATGCAAACAGGTACATTTATCGCATCGCCCACTTACGAAGATTTAGTTGAAACAGATAATACAATTAGAATGAAAATAATGAAGGAAATGAAATAAATGAAAAAAATAAAATAAAAACTATTATTTTCATTTCCTTCATTATTTTCATTTCTTTAATTAAAAAATTATGGATACAATATTAATAAAAGCATTACAATTAATTTTAAGTTTATCCATTCTGGTGATTATCCATGAATGCGGACATTTTTTATTCGCTAAATTATTCAAAGTCAGGGTAGAAAAATTCTATTTGTTTTTCAATCCCTGGTTTTCCTTATTTAAATTCAAACCCAAAGGAAGCGAAACCGAATACGGAATCGGCTGGTTGCCCTTGGGCGGTTATGTGAAAATTTCCGGGATGATCGACGAAAGCATGGACAAGGAAGCCATGAAACTGCCGCCTCAACCGTGGGAGTTCCGCACCAAACCTGCTTGGCAACGGTTATTGATTATGGTGGGCGGCGTACTGATGAATTTTATCCTCGCCTTTTTTATTTATTCCATGATGGTACTCGCCTGGGGTGAGGAATACCTTCCGGTGAAGAATGTAAAAATGGGTTTTTCGTTCAATGAAACGACTTTGAAAGCCGGCTTCCAAAACGGAGATATTCCGATTACGGCCGATGGCGTTTCAATCGAAAAAATGGATGTAAAAACAATATTTGCCTTTTATGAAGCGAAAGAAATACAAGTGTTGCGCCAGGGTGAGATTGTAACCCTGAAACTTCCGGAAAATTTTGATAAAGGAATATTTGAAGGCGCCGACAATTTCTCTCCCCGTTATCCTTTTGTAATAGAAAGGGTAAGCAGTGGATCGCCAGCCGGTTCGGCCGGATTGGAAGCAGGTGACAGTATCGTGGGAGTAAATGGAACGGAAATGGCGATCAATGAAATTCAAGCCGCTTTAGTCGAGTATAAAGAAAAAGAAATGACGCTTAATCTGTACCGGAATGGAAAAAAAATGGATGTTTTGATTACTCCGACTGAATTCGGAAAAATAGGAGTCAACTTACGTTCGCCTTATAAAATCTATGAAACCGTCAAAAAGAATTACAATTTCTTTACGGCCTTTCCGGCAGGTATTCGTATTGGCGTACAGCAAATTAAAGATTATTTAGGACAATTCAAATATATTTTTACAAAGGAAGGCGCACAAAGCTTAGGCGGTTTCGGCGCTATTGGCAATCTGTTTCCTGCGCAATGGGATTGGGCGTCTTTCTGGAGTATGACTGCTTTCCTCTCCATTATTCTGGGAGTAATGAATTTGTTGCCGATTCCCGCGTTGGACGGCGGACACGTCATGTTCCTCTTTTATGAAATCATTACCCGCCGGGAACCTCCTGAAAAATTCATGGAATATGCCCAAACCGTGGGAATGGTTTTGTTATTCGCGCTGCTGATTTATGCTAACGGAATGGATATATTCCGGGCGTTTTTCAAATAAAGAATGGCATGATTAGTTGTAAAAACATAACGAAGAGTTTTGGCGACTTGAAAGTCTTGAAAGGAATTGATTTGACCATTTCCCAAGGGGAAATCATATCCATTGTCGGCCCGAGCGGAGCGGGAAAAACAACTTTGCTCCAGATTATGGGAACATTGGACAAGCCCGATTCCGGAGAGATTTTTTACGAAAAGACAAATATAAACAAATTAAAAGACAAAGAGTTAGCAGCTTTCCGGAACAAAAATATCGGTATTGTTTTTCAATTCCAACAATTGTTGCCGGAATTTACCGCACTTGAAAATGTGATGATTCCCGCTTTAATAGGGAATGTAAAACAATCGGAAGCCGAAAAAAAAGCGAAGGAAATATTGGATTTCTTAGGATTGTCCGACCGGAAAGAACACAAACCGGCGGCCCTTTCCGGAGGCGAAAAACAACGGGTGGCAGTAGCGCGCGCATTGGTAAACAATCCTTCGGTCATCTTTGCCGACGAACCTTCGGGAAGCTTGGATACTCAAAACAAAGAAGAGCTGCATCAGTTGTTTTTTGATTTGAGGAAACAATTTAATCAAACTTTCGTGATCGTAACACACGATGAAGAACTGGCCAAATTAACAGACCGGACTGTTCACATGAAAGACGGGAGGGAACTAAAAACTAAGAACTAAAAACTAAAAGTTGCGCGAAGCGCGGTAACATGGAGAACAAGAAATCTATATTGCAGGAGAAAAGTTATGCTTTTGCTATCCGAATTGTTCGTCTCTCTCAATTTTTACAGGAGACTCAAAGAGAATTTGTATTAAATAAACAGATTCTGAAAAGTGGGACTGCGATAGGGGCTTTGATTCGGGAAGCCGAATTTGCTCAAAGCAATGCAGATTACATAAATAAATTCAGCATATCCCTGAAAGAAGCGAATGAATCAGCTTATTGGCTTTCTTTACTTAAAGACACTGATTACATTGATGTAAAATTATATGATAGTTTTTCATGTGATTGTAATGAATTAATATCCATACTCGTTTCAACAATAAAAACTTTAAAACTAAGAACTAAAAACTAAAAACTAAAAGTTGGCTGACGCCTATTACCGCGCTTCGCGCAACTTTTAGTTTTTAGTTTTTAGTTCTTAACTCTTAATTATGTCTTGGAAAGATTTTTTTTATTTCTCGCGCCGTGAGCGCCAAGGTATTCTCTTGTTGGTAGTACTTATTAGTGGTATTTTCCTGGGAAAATTCATTTTTTCTCCGTCTAAAACAGATGCGCCCAAAGAATGGGAAGAAATGGGAAAGGCATTGCCTTCGGACAAAGCGTTCGCTGAAGATCCGGAGCAACCGTATGTTCCTTTGTACCATTCGGCTCCCCGGGAAGAACGGAAAACATATTACCATCCGCCTCAACAGCAGGAAAAGCGGACGTATTATGTGCAGGAAAAGGACACAACCCTTCGCCCGAAACCGGCCAATTATCCGAAAGCGGAAAAATTTGCAGAAGGAACAGTCATTGAATTGAACCTTGCCGATTCGTTGGATTTAACAAAAATCCCCGGAGTCGGCCCGGCTTTTGCCAAACGGATTATCAGTTACAAAAACCTGCTGGGAGGCTATCACCGCATCGAGCAGTTGCAGGAAGTATATGGAATGTACGAAGAACTGTATGTGAAGATTACGCCCTACCTGAAAATCGATTCAAATGAAATCACCCGGATACAGGTCAATACCGCTTCTTTGGATAAGATGAAATCGCATCCCTACATCAATTTTTACCAGGCCAAAGCCATTCTTGAAATGCGGAAAAAGAAAGGCAAATTGCCGGGAATAGAAGAATTGAAATTGCTGGAAGAATTTTCGGACGAAGATTGGGTTCGGATTACACCTTATCTGGAGTTTAACTGAAAAAGGATGCTTTCGGGTAAAAAAGGTTGCATTTCTTCTCGTTTTATCTAACGATACCGAAACACAACCCTAAAAAAACAACCGCTTAGATTCAATATCTTTTCCCTGTTTTATTTACCTTACTTTTTTCGAATAAAGGGGGAAATTCTCAGGCCTTTTCCTGAGAAACAAAGCATTATTGTCCGTATATTACGCAAGTAATATTAGGCGAATCTGAATGTGGCACATAGGTTAATATCGGCTCGAAGAGCATATTAGTTTTGCCGTTTTGGCTTTGTTGCATTGTTGAGCTGTACACACTGCCGGAGCTCCCGGAATGCACGTTTCAGTTGTCGAACCTATGTTTGAATCATTAAATACATCATACGTACTCGTGGAAGCAGGCATCGATGGGACACACGCACTATACCCCGCACTCACTACAGATTTGTACACAATAAAACTTCCATATTTTGCATATAATGCAACACCTGGGATTCGGTAAATTACGGTATTCACAGCCGTTGATGTGTCACCACTCAAGCATGCAGCAGCAACATAATAGCATTTGCCATCCAAGCCTTTCACGCCCGGACAACACGAGCAGTCCTTCACTTTTATATCTATCCGTTTAGAATAGGTAGTCCCTTGATAATCAAAAGTAACTATAATATAGGCTGTCAATGCATTACTATCAACGGTGCCGGCCGCCGTTACATTCAAGTTCGTATCAAAATCGACCGCAAACGAAGCATCTTGGCCAGCGTCTTGTGCGGAGGGTTGTCCGGCTACAATCACCTCGCCGTTGCTATTGGCATATACAAACCGGATGTTGCTAACTGCAGCGCTTGCATGAAAAGCATAAACAGTCCTGACGCCTAACGAAAAATCGGTTTTCCCGGATGCACGGTCCACAAGCGCCACATCACAGCCGGCGGGTTGAGTCATGGCAATATCAAAACAGTTCTCCCCTGTAAAACTAACGGTCAATTGAGAAGGGATTGCCGGAGGGTTGCTCAAATCAATCACTCCCACGTTTACCGGTTTATCAATTGGCGTTGTTGAATTGCACTCCGTTTCAACGCGACAAATATATTTACCGGCATCAGAAAGTTGAACATCCGTCAATGTAAGTACATTTCCCGTTCCTGCTATATTACTTTCATCTACACTTTCTTTATACCAGGTATAAACAGGATTAGTACCATTGGAAGCGGCAGTCAAAACAATATCCCCACCCGGACTTGCGACAGTGTTACCGGTAATGGTTACTTCACTTGCCGCGGTACATTCATTTATGGTACGCCAGGCGCTTCCATCCCACACATAAACACCTAAACCAAGGGCCTCGTTGGTATTGTAAACCATCATACCTTTACCGGCGCCTTGCAGGCTTTCGTCTGCTACCGAAAAATCCGTCAATCCCCCCAGGTTCACTTTCGGTAATAATAATCCTTTGCCGGTGGTCTTGGACAAGTCCAAAATTGCGCCCTCATGAGGGGTATCGGTTGTCCCATTGCCACCGATTAATACCTGGGCTTTGACACTTGCCACACTCAAACC
>JAISKT010000047.1 GCA_031261295.1 Candidatus Symbiothrix sp.
GGATTGTCCATGCGCTAACTCATTCAGCGTTTTGGGGTATGGGTCAGTCCATCGGTAGAAATGTTTGGGAATATGCGTGGTTATTGTTCCGAATTTTGCTTCCGAGCGGCAAGTGGTTACGATAAATTGATTGTAGTAAAATAATTCTTTGTTACCTTCTCCGGTATCTCCCCGTTGTTCGGAATAGCGCATTAATTGGTCTATGGCTTCCGGAATCGGCTCCTTCACTTTGGGTGATTTTGCTTCAACAACCACTAAAGGCAATCCATTTACAAACAGTACAATGTCGGGAATGATATGGTGGTCGGTTCCCGGAATGGCAAGTTTGAATTGCGAAATGGCTGTGAATGTGTTGTTTTCGAGAGTATCAAAGTCGATATAACGAACGGTCGGGCTTTGTTCTCCGGTAATTTCATTTCGTGAAACGGTTGTGTTTTCGAGCAACAAGTCCAACACTTTTTGATTATTCTCAATTAAACTATTGCGGTCGAATGTTCGTATGCGGCGAACAACTTCATCCATTTGAACTTCCGTAAGGAAAGGATTAATTTTTTTCACGGAATCTCTCAGCTTAGGCAACAACACAACTTCTGAAAATGAATTTCGGAAACTCTGCTCAGGTGTTTGCGACAGGTTGAGTTCGATTACCTGATTGGAGTTGTTATTCCAACCTAACTGACTAAGTTGCTCCAAAAAAGGAAGTTCAACGCTGCTATATTCGTCTAACTTCAGCGATTTATAAAGTTCGCCCTTATATGTATTGTCGTTGTTGAGTATCATAATTTATACTATTTTTTGATTATTAACCCTTACTTTTCCTGATAGCAAATCGTGCATTAAGCCGGATTTTTGAAGTTTCAGTTTATCCAAATCATGAGATAATTCTTTTATGAATTTATTCAAAGATAACAATTTATCGGATATGATATTTTGTTCATTCTGGTCTTTTGGATAAATGATATATGACGTTCTAATTTGACCCATTGTTAGACTTGGGTTTGCGGTCGTTGTTACCAAAGATTTAATAAAACGTTGAACATGTGCCGAGCGCAACATAAATTCAAGGAAATTTGAATTCAACTTATTCCCAGCAACAATTTTAGCAACATTAGGAGCCAAATGGTATTTATTATTTTCTTTAATTTGAACAATATCTCCTATATAAGCTCCTATATATGTAATTAAAATATCTCCTGAATATATTTTAGAACGAACAAGAAAATCTGATACTTCCTTTGAAATACGTTGAACATCATCCAAAATGAGTTGCTCGTTTTTTATATTCATTGCTCGTAAAGCAATTATTTCACCATCTTCTCGGTATTCCATATATTTTGTAAACTCAAATCCAGAGAGTTTAGTAACGTAACAAACTTCTCCAATTTCTTCACATTCCCAATCAACCGGAATCCTCCCAAGCGCACTATCTTTAAATTTATGTGTTTCTTCCGAACGAATATTGCCTTGCTCGTCAATACCGCGAGTAAGCAAATCGTGCATCAAACCCATTTTTATTTGCTTGTATTTTTCAATAAGTTGTTCGGTTTGTGCAATTGCTTCATCCAGCTTTGATAGTATTGAGGCTATTTGGCGTTGTTCTTCTGTGGAAATTGGAAGATATATAACATGCTGCCGAAAATCTTTTTTCTGTAAATGTTTTAATCCACTACCTTCAAAATAATTTTTATTAATATATCCAATAGAATTTAAAATATAGTAATACAGAAAGTTAGCATTAGTTTTATCATTGGTTGTTATGACAAATGTATCAGTTGAATATGCCGCATTACCTTCATAGAATTTCACATTCGCACATCCACCTGTGGCTAAAAACAAATTCGCCCCTTCTATTATTTTTTTATCATGCAACAAAATAGACTCGCCACTGGTAAAGAAAGGGAATTCGCCAAAATTAGCCGCCTCAGATACTTTTATCGCGGATTTGGGTTTCTCTACAATTAAAGTTCCTAATTGATTTTCTGCCCAATCCTCCGGAATAACTGTTTTATTATCAATCATATTAATCCAAATATTTTAATTGGGTTAGAAAATCATTCAATTCAGCAAGCGTTTTCGTCCGCGATTCTTCCATCTGTCGGGAAGAAGTGAAATATTTATCAAACAGGTTTTCATAAGCGGCAATGAGTGTTCGGCGTTCCGTTGCAAGATAGCGTTGCAGTTGTTCATTTATCAAATCAAAGTGCTTTTTCAGAATCAGTTTTTGCGCTTCTTCGGTCGTAATTACGCCACCGATTGAGCGTAACAGATTATCAAGACTCTGGAGTTTTGACAGCAGCAATCCTTTGTCTTTGTTATAAGCATTGATTTGCTTGGTAAGTTCACTCCTTTTTTTCTTGTTGTCGGCATCTACGGGTAACGCTGTTCTTGCTTGTTCAAGCAGAGGCAACTTTTTCTCAATTTTTGCAAGTAATTCTTTTGCTTCGCTTTTCTCATCATCAGACCCATAGCGTTTAAGTGTCAATTTTAGTTCAAGCACTGCCTGCAATTCTTTTATTTCGGCTTTGCACTTTTTTATTTCGGC
>JAISKT010000057.1 GCA_031261295.1 Candidatus Symbiothrix sp.
AACTCCAGCCGACTTTATAGATTTTATATTCCAGATTATCCCGGGTAACCGGTTTCCCGTCTGCATTTAAGGTAACAATATCGAAGCGGTGATTCACATCGGTTTCGATATATTTACCCTCTTCCTGATTCAAATTGATTCCCACGTATGAACTGAAAGGCGAGTAAGGCACATTTTGGGTGTAAATACTGGCATCGCCGCCTTGTTCAAAGACGCGGCAGACAATATTAGCATTCAACATTCCGGGGGCATTTTCGGCTTTGGGCGATTTGAGCGTAAATTTCACTTCGCCTTCTTCATTCAATGCGCCGTTGAAAATTTCCGATTCATTTGCTGAAAAATTACTTGCCGGATTGTTGAAAATATAGTTGGAATATCCTTTGAATTGAGTCGTTGTCTTGGAAAGCGTCATGTCCACTTTTACTTTTAAATTCCGGGCAATCGCTCCCGTCAACCAGGAAGAGGTCAACGTAACCGGAAGACTTCCGGCAGTTGCATCAAGCCGTTCGCCCGGGATAGACAGGTTTATTTTCAATCGGTTAGGTTTAATTGTTTCAATCCGGAGCGACTTGTGAAAGGACGTTCCGCCCACTTTTACGTAGGCATTCCAAAGACCGGTCGGGTCGCTATCGCCGGTGGGTACGGAATAGGTATAAAAACCGTTTACGCCTTTGGACTGTATCTGTTTGCCGGCAAATTGCCCGCGTGCATTGTATAATTCAAAGGACACCGGATGATTTTCGGGAATCCGTTTTTCCGGGTCGTACAATATAAAGGTAATATGCAAAGTATCGCCCGGACGCCAGACGCCGCGTTCGCCGTAGATAAATCCCTTCAATCCTTTTTCGATAACTTGTCCGCCGACATCGAAACGGCTCAACGAATTATCTTCTCCATCCACCAGGCGCAAATAGGTCTTTTGCCCATTGGCAGCGGCCACCACCACAAAAGGTTTGCCTTTGGGTTCAATCACCGCAAATCCGTCTGCATCGCTCTTGGCTGTGCCAATCGGTTGTAACTGATAGTTATAAATCGTTATATCCGCATTGGCAACAGGCTTGGTATCCAAAATTCCGCTCACAGACACCCACCATTTATTCTCGGAATTACCCTTGGCAATAACGCCGATATCCGACATCATGACATTGCAGGAGGCATTTCTCGCAGACGACATATAATAAGATGGATTACAGGGATTATCCTGTTCTTCCCAATCGTAATAATACCAGTCGTAATCCGAATTATCGTATTCGGGATAAGGCTTGTCCCAATAATCTTAGTCGTCTTCATCTACACTCGATGCGATTGGGGTCAAATTACCGGAATCGCTTGCAGAAGCAGCATCGCCGGAATTTTCACAAGGATAAGTCGAATAGGCTTGTTTGAAAGACAGTTCGATACGGTAAATGGCTCCCGGTTCCTGCCGCATTATTTTGGAGAGGTCGATAGAATAATTCTGCCAGTCCTGCAATTTTTTGGAAGCCGGATTATCCAACTGAATCGTTTTTTTATACACCAACCGTCCCGCCCGGCGCAATTCCCTCGAACCGTTCAATGGATTGGCTTGCAAGAACATCAGCACATTGCTTTCGTAAATCTTGATAATCTTCAAATCCACAGCGCTAAGGTTTACCGCCCGGAACGGAAGAATCAGATTATTGACATTGGGAATGATATTGCCTGACTTAAGCATCTCTACCTGAGGCTTTAGACTCTCAAGAGATAAGGTAATGGAAAAAGCATCTTCCAGTTTCTCGCCCTGCGTGTTTTGCAATCCTTTATTTACATTGACCGTTATTTTGTCAACGCCTTTGCGTTCGAAATAGATAATCACCCGGTTGTTTTGTACCTGACGGGTAAAATTCGATAATTCGGGAATCGTGATTAATCCGCGTAAATCCTGTGTGGTGGAGACCGGATAGGAAAAATTGATCCGCACGCCGTTTTCGGGTTCGGAAATCAACTCGGCCGAAAGTACTTTGAATACATCCAACGCCGGAATAGAGAGGGTCTTGGAAAAAGTTTTGTCGATATCGAAGGCTTTCCCGTTAAGGGTAATTTCTAAGTCGATATCTGTTTGACTCCGTTTGATGTCGGCAATCGAATAGCGAAAAATCTTGGTATTGTTGGTACTTTCAATCACCGGTGAAAGCGCCTGGTTGTCGCTCGTTTTGGCGGAAAACGCTTTCCGTACCAAATCCAATTTGACGTCATCGCTGAAACGGATAATTCCGGTGGCCGTCACCAACTTCGGGTCGATAATGTCCAACGGGTCTTCCTGAATATCAAAATCCCGTTCTTCCACTTTGAAAGAAAAGAAAAAGGTTTTATGCCGCTTATCTACTTTGATTACTTTTCCCAATTTGAATTCGGCTTCATAGTTTTCGCCGCTTTTCAATGCGCCTTCTTCGGGTACAAATTCAATGCTGCGGCTACTTACCCAATAGGCTTTCCCTTTGATGGAGGGCGAAAACGAAAACAATTTATCTTTGACTTCCGTATTTATTTCTATGTCGGCCTGATCGTTAGCCAGTTCGATTTGAATAGTGGAAGTAGGGTAAATCAGTCCGCCGGTATAGGCGTTGATGTAGGGAACAAATTCGGAAGCCGGAACAATCTCCTTGCTACAGGAGAAAAAGGCATACAGTGAAAAGAGAATGACTGCTGCAAAAGTTAAAGGGTATTCAATTTTTTTCATATCAAATGAATTAAAATAATTATCAAAAGTAAGATTATTTTTTCTAATATCCGAAGAAATTATACTAAAAATACGTATTCACCGCAAATTCAAACTGATCTATAAAAATTTTCTTGAATTCGGAAAGATTGTTTTGTTCATAAAACAAAAGCATTGCTTTTTTATAATCAATCGAATTAACCGTCCGGAACGAAAGCGGGCAATAACCACCGGCTATCAGAACCGCATTGCTTACAATGCGGGCTGTCCGCTTATTCCCGTCGTTAAATGGTTGAATATAAGAAATCAAGACAAGGGATAAAAGCGCTTTTTCAAAAACAGTTTCCCTGGCATTGACCAGTTCACACATATTACGCAACTCCTCCCGTATCTGAAACTCATTATCAATCGGCCGGTAATTCGTTCCCGTAATACCCACCCGGCGGGTACGGATATTGCGCTCAACATTCAATTCCTTGGTAAGGATACTATGAATATCTTCGATTTTGGAAACAGTTAAAGGAACCAAATAATCCTGATTTTCCAAAATAAAATCAATAGCGTCTTTGTGATTCAGCAACATAACGGCTTCTTCTTTACTTTTACCGGAAGCGGTTTCTTTTTCCTTCAATAGGCGTTCGGTTTCAAGCAAAGAATAAGTATTCCCTTCTATTTGAGAAGATTTCCAACTCAAATCAATGGCCAAACGCTCCATCTCTTTTCGATAAGCCGATTCGGATAATTCGGAACTATTTTTTATAAATTGTTGTTGCAAATTGTTTAAATGAATCCACTCTTCCCGTTTAAATAGAGTAACATTGGAAAGTATATTGGGGATTAAAGAAAAATTATATCTTTCTTGGGCATTACGACCATCTACTTCATTTTGGAAGTATTCATCCAAATTTACCGGTAAAAATAAATTAGAAAGCAAATATTTACTCGCTTTTCCTTGTCCTTGAGAAAATATCGCCCCTTCTGCAATAAGTTTTGCTAAATCTCGTTTTACAGTTGGATAAGCAGCATCCAACGGAAGCGCTTCAAATATTTCCCGGGAAGAACATTCCGGATTTTCTTTTATAAATGCTAAAATGTTGTTTATCCTATCATTATCCATATATTTTATATTTGTAGCTCAAAATAATGGGCAAATATACAAAATGTAGCTCATTTTATAAGCGAAAAATGAGCTACATTTTACTAAAATCAGCATAAAAATGAGCTACATTTTTCATAAGGCCAACACATCCGATGATAAAACCGGCTATGCCTGCTTCACGACACACATTGCTTTATCAAACACCACCACCGGGTCGTTTGCAAACCGCCGCACCAGCGACTCCCGCAACCGGTAGGTATCGTAGTGCTTGCAGATACCCAGATACGAATTGACCGAGCTTATCCAGTGAGCCATATTTTCTTTCGTCAACTGGTCGTCGTCCCGGTAAACCGGCCGGTAGTCATTGAGCATCGCTTTGCTCATTTTCTTTTGAATGCGCCGCCCTACGTATTTCCGGTGCGGTTTTATGAAAACGCCGGTAAAAGCAACCCCCTTTGTATAATGTTGCAAATAAATCTTTTTGGGATGTAACCGCAATCCCAAATTTTCTTCCAGGAAAGACGATAAAAGTGGAATGAGCCGCTTCAATTCCTCTTTTGAAGGATGAATAAGGATACAATCGTCCACGTAACGACCGTAGTATTTTTGTTTCAATTCACGTTTTACAAACTGATCAAAATCGTTCAAATAAAGATTGGCAAAAACCTGGCTGGTCAAATTACCGATCGGAATGCCGATCCGGCCACCGGTGCTGAACAGCGATTTATTCGACGGCAATCCCTCCCAATTCGATTGCGGGCCTTTGACAATGCAATCGGGAACCGGATTGTGCAAAATCACTTTCCGGCACAAGTCCATTAACAATTGTTTGTCAAAACCTTTATAACGTTGCTTAATGATAGAAATGACTTTTTCAAACAGGATTTCTTTCCGGATATTCATAAAAAAGCCTTGAATATCAATTTTCAGGATATAACAATCCGTGGTATAATTTTGGGAGCACGAGCGGATAAATTTGTCCACCCGGCTTACCCCAAAATGGGTCCCTTTCCCGGTACGGCAACTATAACTGTCGTGAAGGAACAGCCGTTCAAAAATCGGTTCGAGGTGAGCGATGATATAATGATGAACGACCCGGTCCCGGAAATCAGCGGCAAAGATTTCCCGTTGCACCGGCTCCAATACGATGAAAGCCCGCGAACGACCCACCTGATACGTCCCCGAAAGGATATCTTCACACAGTGAAGCGATTTCTTCTTCCTGGTTCAACTCAAAATGCAACGCATTGTGAGTACCGCGTTTGTTACGGCGGCAGGCATAATAAGCCGTAAACAAACCTACTTTGAACGCCAAGCGTTCTTTTTTCGTTAGTTTATAATAATTAATCATTTTGCACATAAACTTTCCAGGTTTTTAAAACCTGGAAAGTTTCATTTCCAGATTTCGTTTGCACCATATAAACCTTCCAGGGTTGCGTACATAAACCTAACAGGTTTTTAAAAACCTGTTAGGTTTCGTTAGTTTCGTTTCCAGATTGCACATAAACTTTCCAGGTTTTAAAAACCTGGAAAGTTTCGTTGGGTTCGTTGGGTTCGTTTTCCTGCACATAAACCTTCCAGGGTTGCGTACATAAACCTAACAGGTTTTTAAAAACCTGTTAGGTTTCGTTTCAGTTTCGTTTCCAGATTGCACATAAACTTTCCAGGTTTTTAAAACCTGGAAAGTTTCGTTGGGTTCGTTGGGTTCGTTGCCAGGTTTC
This sequence comes from Candidatus Symbiothrix sp., assembly GCA_031261295.1. Classification (GTDB taxonomy): domain Bacteria; phylum Bacteroidota; class Bacteroidia; order Bacteroidales; family Azobacteroidaceae; genus Azobacteroides. The sequence goes on from JAISKT010000057.1 coordinate 5,497, forward strand.
GTTAGTTTCGTTGCCAGGTTTCGTTCAGACATAGAGCAGCTGGCCATTCAACGCCAGTTTCAAGGTGTTCAGAAACAGCATGCACTCCATGGGCGTGCTGCTCGCAATATTAAATTGTTGCAATTGGATGATGACCTTTGTTTCGGCGCTGTTTTCCAAAGCCGGGAAGAATATCTGTGGCGCCGCGGATTCCGTTTTTTTACGTGTCAGTTGCACGGGCGACGGGGAGGTGTATTCTTTTTTGAACGACCGGAATTCTTCTTCCGAAAAAGAAAAAGTACCGGATGTCAGTTTATATACGCCGTTTTCCGGTTCGCCCAATACGTCTAAGCCGGTCTCGCCGACCAAGGTTTCAAAGCTATGGCTCGGAAAACCCAGCGAAAGCAAGGCGCGATCGATATTTTTGTAATAAACCGTTTTAATTTGATACTTTTTTACGAACCGGTAAAATAAATAGGCGGATTCTTCATACGCTTTCAAAAAAATACCTTCACGGAAAAGCAACAGGATAGTCGCCTCCCCTTTGGTTGATTCCAATTGGAGAATTTCTTTTGTTGTCATTTTTTAATAGATACAGAGTGTGTAATTGTGTGTAATGTGTATTTTAAAAATAACAAGAAAACTATAACACTTTTCCATTTCTTGCACCGGACGCTAAACAGGTTGGACTTATTGTTGTTATTGCGATTCGCCCCAGAGTTGCTACTGTTCAAGTTCCGATTCCAAGCATTGGTGCCACTATTAGAGCTACTGGACCAGAAGTACGTGTTCGTACCGTAATTGTTAGCAGACCCACTGTTCATGTTGCCTACGAGAAGCGCATTGTAGTAATCACTGCATTCGTGTTTTACTCCGGCATGCCGACGAAAATAAATCCGGAAGCCACCAAGGGCTTGTGGGGATAAACCGGCTGATCCGGTTCTTGACATTATTGAAAACGGCTTATCGGAAAATTCCTATAACTTCCCCTTTCAATTATTTCCGCCTCATAAAGAAATAAAACATCTTTTATTACTACGGTTTTACCCGCAGTGGATTACTGAAATAAATGTGTACACTTGATATTTCCGTAGAAGTACCAACTCCGACGGTTATAGTTTTACTTGTTATATTTGAGAATGTTTTTTTCGTTACCCGTAATGTAATTTATAGATTTTTAGATAGTCAGAACAATCTCATTTGGTCGAGACGTCCATTCTTTTTCGTATTATCAACACTACTCCGGTGCCAACCGGTCAATTGTTTGGATATACTTTCGACAGATTCATTCAAACGGGTAAAGCGGTTAGTGGTTACTAATCGGAGATCTTTCATCAATCGAAGTAATAAACGAACCAACTCCACCTGCTCGCGTGCAGAGACAAAATAACGATCCCTGTCTCCGGACGTAATGTTGATACGATATACGCAAAGCAACATTTCCACACTCGCATTATTTATTCGTTCGCCTAAAGTAAATTTATATCCTCGGTCCATACTTTTGGTCAGAGGCATCAGATCTGTTGTCAAATCGTATGCCTGCTTGTAAATCATTAATTGATCGTACGTAGCCATAATTTCTCTCTTTTTTATGTTTACTATAATATTTACTGTTTTGGGGTTGCCTGAAAGGCTGAAAACAAAATCGCTTTTTCTTTCAGGCAACCTCAAAAAGGGTATTTTCAAAAAAATTTTAAACGAGCGCTAAAGCGCTCGTTTTCAAATTGACAAATGGTCAAATTGACGAATTAGTCATTTTTCTTGCACCGGACGCTAAACAGGGTGGACTTACTGTTGTAATTGCGAACCGCCCCAGAGTTGCTACTGTACAAGTACCGAGACCAAGCACTGGCGCCACTACTAGAGCTACTGGACCAGAAGTACGTGAACGTACCGTAATTGTAAGCAGACCCACTGAGCATGTAGCCTACGAGAAGCGCATCGAAACCGCCATTGGCGCGAGTATAGCTCTTACCGTTGGTCGCACCGCTCACGGCAGTCTGACTTTTCATTTGGCGACCCCAATAGGTTTCTGTAGTGCCTGTGCCCGGGCGATATCCGGTAGCAGACTCATACGAAGTATTCCATGCAAGTGGAGTCGTTTGGTCGGCATAAGGAGACGGATTCGTCGCAATTTCTTTTTCCAATTGATTCCATTCATAATCACTCGGCAAGTGCCAACCGGACGGGCATATACCTTGAC
>JAISKT010000095.1 GCA_031261295.1 Candidatus Symbiothrix sp.
TCTTGTTCTACCCAATAGAACCTCTTTGTAAACAAATTGACATCAAATTTTCTTTTTGTCCTGTGGTTTGAATGCGAAACATTATTGCCCACCATTGCTTTTTTCCCGGTAATTTGACAGATTTTCGACATCTTAATTATATGTTTTATTATTTCTTTTAGTTACTACTCATTTGTTTTCGCAACGAGCGTGCAAAGGTAAATATTAATTTTCTTTTATCCAAACTATTTTTTGGTAAAATTGAAAGTTGAAAGTTGAAAATTGAAAGTGAGAGAACATTTTCAACTTTCAACTTTCAATTTTCAACTTTCATCGTCTTTAAACTCAAAATCCATTGGAATTTGTCGGCGGAAAGCTTCTTTGAATGAAATAAGTGTTTCTGTACGAGCCAATCCCAGCGGTTGCAGTTTGGAATGAATAATTTCCAAGAGATGCTTGTTGTTTTTGGCATAAAGTTTGATAAACAAATCGTATTGTCCTGTGGTATAATGACATTCCACTATTTCCGGTATTTTTTCCAAGGCGGCTACCACATCCTTGAATTGTTCCGGATTTTTCAGGAACAAACCCATGTAAGCCGATGTTTCGTAACCCACCTTGTTGTGATCGACAATAAATTCGGAGCCTTTCAAGATGCCCAGGTTGGTCAGTTTTTGTATCCGCTGGTGGATGGCAGCGCCCGAAACATTGCATTCCCTCGCTACTTCTAAGAAAGGGATACGGGCATCATTGATAATCATTTTCAATATTTTCTCGTCTAACTCGTCTAATTGGTGGTGTCCCATAATATTATTCTTTTAATATTTAAATTCGAAACTTGCTTACAAATATAAATATAATCCGGATAAAAAAGCACAAAAGAGTTAAAAATTACTCGCAAACACAAGATATTGTCATCATTGCAGTTCCTTGTATTTCATGGCTGCAACGGCCTTTGGGAAAGCCGCTTCTCTTTGAATGGCTTCCACTGCTTTGGCTATTACCGGATCATTGCTTAGCGCAATCCGGAAGAACGCATCGTCCCCAAAAAAATTGCTTAATATGTGGGCATAAGCCGTTATTAAAATTTGGTTGGAATGACGATTGATTTGCTGAGTCCGCTTCTTTACTCCATTTTCTTCCGCAAAACGGATAATTTCCTGAAGGATCGGCTGCGTTTTCAGGTATTCCAACAGGGAAGGATAATCTTTGAACTTATTTAATACGTTCCGGTTTTTATCGGAATAATTAAAGGCAAACTTGTTGAAAATATTTTTATTTTCCAAGTTAATAAAGTAAGTGGAAAGATGGGAGGTGTCGAGCGGGACAAAAATATCCGGCATTATACCCCCGTTTCCATACACCGTTCTTCCATGAATAGTACTATAAGCCAATGATTTGTCTATCTTCACACTATCGGCATAAAAACTTTCTCCATTATTTAATTGGTCAAACCACTCCTGATTGTATTCATCGGATTTTCCCAGTTCATATTTGCGTTGGATATTCCTTCCGGAAGGGGTAAAATAACGGGCGATGGTGAGGCGGACGGCCGAACCGTCTGACAATTCTATTTGATTCTGAACCAATCCTTTCCCAAAAGAACGGCGACCGATAATAAGGCCGCGGTCATTGTCTTGAATGGCTCCCGCAACGATTTCACTGGCCGAGGCCGACAGTTGATCCATCAGTATCACCAATTGGTTATCCGGAAGATTTCCGCTTCCATTGGAAATGGATTCTATCCGCGGGAAAGATTTTCCTTCCGCATAAACAATCATTCTTCCCGCCGGCAAAAATTCGTTGATGATTTTGCTGGCGGCCTCAAAAGAACCGCCGCTATTCATCCGCAAATCCACAATAAAGGATGTGCAACCAATGGATACCAATTTCGTTATCGCTTGTATGAATTCATCATAAGTAGTATGGCTGAATTTATCATATATTTTAATGAATCCGATGCCTTTTTCTATTTCGTAAGCCGCTTTTACAGTTGTTATTGGAATATTGTCCCGTTTGATTTTGTATTCGAGGATCTTGTTGGAGTCATTTCTCCAAATACCTAATTTTACGTAAGTTCCCACTTCTCCGCGTAAGGTCGTCCTGATTTTTTCTTCCGTAATAGCCGGGCCTGTAAAGAGGGAATCATCGACATAAACAATCCGGTCGCCCGGCACTAATCCGGCTTGGGAAGACGGCCCTCCGTGGATTACATTCATAATAATGATGGTGTCCTTGAAAAAGTAATCGACTCCAAGTCCGCCAAAATGCCCGTCCATATCATTGTTAACGGTTTGCAATTCGCTGCCGGGGATATAATTGGAATGCGGATCGAGTTCACTGACAATATTCACTATGGCCTCTTCCGTGAGGTCTTTCATATTCACGGGATCCACATAATCCTCGTTAATAATATCCAGGATCACATTAATTTTGTTGCTGGGAGTCATAAATAACTTTCTTCCGAAAGATTTCCCGGAAATAAAATTACCTATAATAATACCGATGATCAACGAAATGGTAATCGCACTGATAACCCATCCAATCGTTTTTTTTGACCTCATTCTTCTTTGCCGATGTAAACTACTTCTATGTTAGCCCTTTCTAATAATTCAATACCGTCTGTCAGGCGGTATTTTTCGGAATAAACGATTCTTCGTATTCCGGCTTGTATGATCAACTTGGCGCATTCGATACAGGGAGAAGCCGTAACATACAATGTTGCGTCTTTACTGTTGTTGTTGGAACAAGCGATTTTTGTAATAGCATTGGCTTCCGCATGCAAAACGTAGGGTTTCGTCAGGCCGTCCCCGTCTTCGCAGATATTTTCGAATCCGGAAGGCGTTCCGTTGTAACCGTCGGAAATAATCATCTTCTCTTTCACAATAAGCGCGCCCACTTGCCGCCGTTTGCAATACGAATTTTCCGCCCATACCTGAGCCATCCGAAGATAACGCTTATCCAATTCTCTTTGTTTATCGTATAAGTTGTTCATGCAAGCTATTTATGGGGTGCAAAAATACAAATAAAATTTACGCAAAGCAATGACTGCGGATGGTTTTAAATGAATTGTAATGATTTCTTTCTTTATAAAATAAAAATGCTAAAATATTTTTATGTGATATATTTTATTTGTACATTTGCAATCGAAACATAATTATATATTACAAAAATATTAAAATGATGAAAATTGCTTATTATTTAAACGAAGAAAGAAAGAAAAATCTTTATTGTCGCATTAGTGATGGAACGGAACGGGTGACTTTTAGCTTGGATTACGCGGTTGATCCTAAAGAGTGGAATGCCAAAAAGGAAGAGGTTAGTGATAAAAATGAATATCATTATACGCTAATTGATTTCAAGAGATACCTCACAAAGAAGTATCATGAGTTTCAAATCGAAGGTAAAGATAAAATATTGGAAAGATTAAAAAATGAAGCGCTTTCTTTTACCAAAGAATCCGGATTGGAAGGAATTGCCGGAAATATGTTTGATTATTTTAACGAGGAGAGTAAATTGCCTAAGTATAAAGAGTTTATACAAGCTTTTGAAAAATTCGGCAAGTTGAAAAAAGGCGAATATAAAGTTGAAACTGTTGGGGAGCTTATTCATTTCCACACTAAAAACGAAATTTATGAGATGCATACTTATGCAGGGCAAACAAGTCTGTTGAAGTCCTATATTGAAAAAAAATCTTACGATGAAATCGTTTCTATGACAGATGAATATATATGGAATGAAATCTATCTTGATCCGGGCATAGTGAAAAGTAAATTTATGCCCGAAATGCTTCGAGAATGGGAAATATATTGGGCTGAAGAATACCGGGATGTAAGGGAAAAGAGTGGAAAAATAGACCATTTAAATGAACTTAAGCAACAATCATGGAGACAATTCCAAGTATTTATGGAATGTTATAATGACTCTCCGAACATTATAGAATTGGCATCTAAAATAGATGAGAGCTGTTTATATCCCATTTCAGTAATAACAATGCTGAATATTTTTGATGCGGAGACTTGTTATTCGGAATATTGCGAACATGAATTTTTCATTGAGAATGAATGGGAAACTGTATCCGTCAATGACGACGATAGTAGTCCTGTATTTTTTATTAGAAAATGTGAATTTTAAATAATAATATTATGTTTTACAATTATTTTATAGACCAAGAGTTTGCGGATTATCTGAATAGGTACTGTACGGGTATTATACTGTTAAAAGATAAAATTAAAAAGATATCGGTTTCTTTCTATTTATCGGAAGCGTATGCAAACCATGCTTGCCGGTTTTGTATAGACGTCGATTTGTCGGATTACGAAAAACTTTCAGAAAGCGATGAACAGAAAGCAAACAAATATTTTTATAATTCATGGAATTCGACAGGGAATCAATTCGTTTCTTTTATATATAAGTCAAACAAAGAATATAATATTGATATTGAAAAAATTAAATCATTTATCTACCATTATGTTTTTGCTCAAAATCTTTTGGAAGGATTTATTAAAAATATAATTCCTCCAACATGTATTTTAACTATCGCTTCTTTAGAATCCGAACCATTTTTTAATTATATCAGCCATTTTATAAGAGAAATAGATGATCCGAAGGAGATAAAATCTTTTTCCAAACGATATTTCGAAATCAATAAAAGAAATTTTGATTTTGATTGTTATTACCATAATACTTTAACTGAAGCGGCAGTACAAACTCTGAATGCGAAGGAAAGCATTACAGATAAGGAATTGCATGAAGCCGGCGGCGGAGATATTGCCGATCTTCGAAGATTTGTTGTAGAAGAGAAAATTCCATTTTTCATTGGGTATCATTCAACCAGAATAGATGAAATTAAGATTGATGCTTCCCTATTGAAAGAAAAAATGAAAGATTATATTCCAAAAAACGCATACGTTGATATTCATCCTCGAGCGATTCTTAAATTGATTGAAAAACAAGAGAAAGAAAAATTAGAAAAACAGGAAAAATTAGCGAGAAAATGTGAAAATGCCGGCATAAAAGCGGGAGATTATATCTGTTGCAAAGGCTCTTATAATGACAGCAAGCCGTATATTGGAATCGTAAAAAACATCTCCGATAGATATAACACTAATTTGCAACTCGAGTATATTGTTTTAAAAAATGATTTATCAGAAAGTCGTTTGCCTCTTAGAGAGACCCAAGATACAAATATTTTGTACATCCTTAAAAATGAAGTGTTTGAAGAACATAAAAAGAATGGAACTTTGAAAACAAAAGACCAGCTCATGCAAATTTTCAAGAAGGAGGGAAAGAAGAACTCAGCCGATTGGAGTTCATGATACCCAGAGCCGGGGTGAAATACTAAATTTTGGGCAAAAAATAACTAACTAAAAAACATTTGTTTATATATTTAAATAACTATATATTAAATAGATAAATAGTATTTTGTGTTTAATGGGATTTAATCGAATTGAAAAATATTTGACATTGGTGGGGAAAATGTGGGGAAAATTTTCTGCCTTTATGCTAGCAATTTAAAGCATGAAATTATGAAAGTAACACTTATTGTTAAGAAATCGGTCAAACGACATGATATAGATTCTAAGGCAACTATTTACGTAAGATTAAGAGATGGCAGAAGTTTTGATTCCATAACGCCGATAGAACTTTCCATCAATCCTAATTTGTGGGATGATGAAGACGAACAGGTCAAAAGTAAAGTTGTTTGCTCGGACGAACTTCGTGATGAAATCAACGAAGGTGTTCGTAATTTGAAAACCTACATTGAAAAAGAATACAAGCATGTTGATAAAGAAACAATAGATAAAGATTGGTTGAAGACAACCGTAGATAAATACTACAACCCTAAAAAGTATTACGTTCCGGAGGAAATCCAAGAGAAACCCACTTTCCAACAATTAATGGATGAGTTTCTTCTCAAACATACCTTGTCGGAAGTCCGAAAGAAAAACTTCCGAATAATTTGCCGAGCCACGATGCGATACGAGCTATTTGTTCCATGACACGAAGGACATTCATTAGTAACATCTACAAGAAAGTGAAAGACCCTAATCTGGTGGTGGGAGCTTTGAGTGGTCACAAGGAAGGCAGTAAAGCCTTCAATCGCTACAGAGAGATTGACGAGGAAATGAAAAAAGAGTTGGTTAATTTGTTGGATTAGATTAAACAAGAAATGTTGAGTACCTTTGTCTCACAAAATATATAAAATCATGAGTACTGATTTAATTAAAAATAGCGATTATAAAGCGTGGCTAAAAGATTTGA
>JAISKT010000127.1 GCA_031261295.1 Candidatus Symbiothrix sp.
ACTTCTTGTCCCAAAATATGTTCCAATTGGGTTTTTTCAGAAAGCAAAGCCGCTAAATTCCGCAAAGTATCGTAAGAAGGATGCAGTCCTATTTGAACTAAATCCAAGTTTTTCAGATAGCGATAATAGGATTTGGGTGAATAAAACGTGGTTCGTCCGTATTTTCCTCTTTTTCCCAATAAAACAAATACATAATACGGTCGATGGCTTTGACTTTGAATAGTGTGAATATTTTGAATAGCAACCAGATAGGGATCTTCCTGTAAGCGCAATTGCACAGATACGCGGTCTTTTATTCCTTTGAAATTCCATTTCAACAAATCACGCAGCAGCCCGCCGGTATTTTTAATCATTCCTTTGTAGCGATATAAAAAAGGATGGTCGATGTCATAAGTACTGACCGCCCGGTATTTTCTCAACCTAAAATCCTCTGTTTGACCTAATTCCTCTTTTAACATATAAGCCCACCGATCAACAACCGGAATTTCCAATACACCGTTTCGAAACAAAAGCGATTCATTGTGATCGAACCGTCCGTGCTCGTCCAATTGCACCGGAAAATATTCTTCGTATAAGGTAAGCAGGTAAAAAGCGGCGGCGAATAAATCGAAAGGAATATCGCCTTTTCCGTCGTAAAAGAAACAGAATAAACCTTTCCATTCCGATACGTTCAAGTCCTTTACCGGATGAATGCCGGTTTCAAACAAGATTCCCTGGGGAAAAATTTGGAGTCCGCGATTTAGATTTTCTTTCGAATAATTAATACACGGACCGGTTTGCGCCAAATAAAACGCCCGGTCGGAAGTAATTTGAAATTCCGTACCCAATATACCGGCAAACAGGTGGCGACCAACAAAATCAAGCCGTTTCGTATTTCCGGAAGAAGAATAGATAGTGACCATTGACGAATTCTTGCTTAATTTGGGAAATGCTATAAAGTATAAAGAAATTCCGGAGCCATATCTGCACCATTTTTCCATTCGACAGACCAATCGGAAACATGGAATTTTTTGAAATTGTCAATATCTTTCAAAGGTTCAAAGATTTCTCCATAAAGATGAGGAGCCAAATCAACGGTTTTTTTTAAACCATCATTAAATGTGAGGGCTATTTTATAGCCTTCCACATATTTTGCATCAATGATCCAAATAAGTTCCATAATGATTATTTTAACGGTTCTATTTTATCTAACGGTTCTCTATTTTCTATTTTTCCCCAATTGTCCATTAGCTCATCACGGTGCAGGTCAAGCCATTCGAATACTAAATTCAATGCCCTCCGAGGCAATATTCCTTGAACTATGCCGTCTTGAATAGTTATTTGTGCCCGATATTCACCATATCTGACATGAAAATGCGGTGGATTATGCTCATTGAATAGCATACTAATAACAATTCCGTAAAAATTCGATATTTCAGGCATCTATTTTTTAGTTAAATTTAACAGGACAAAGATACTAATAATTAATGAAAAAGGAAAAGATAGCGTCTTATTATTCAGCGCAGATTAATGTTAAAATTTCAAAAACTCATGTTGTTATTAGAAAAATAATATATCTTTTGTACCGAATCTATGCCCGCAAAGTGTTGCGATCGGGTTCAGATGACATTTTTAGAACAACGAAAGCGTTTAAATATTACTTTGATTCGAATATCTCCAATTTTCAATGTAACAAAGTGATAGACAACAAATGCTTACGGTGCTTTGTTAGAACTGCCTGTTGCGAACGCTTATATACTATGTAGCTTGTACCACTGCGTATGGATAGACAGTGGTGGTTGGTTCGACGCTGGCCTACCGAATTAGTGTAAAAATGTAAAAAAATTTTAAGAACGATGCAAATTAGCAAGGACGATTAGCTAATCGAACAGCGCATACTCTAAATAAAACCATACTTCTCGCATGATTTCGGGGATTTATGCGCTTTATTCAATAGGCTTGAGAATTCACACTCGTGAAAAATAAAAAGAAGGTCAGGGATAATTTTATTAATTCAGAATAAAATTATCCCTGCTTTTTTGGTGAATACTTCTAAACTATTAAGGTTAAATTAGTATCGGTTTTTGCAGTCTGATGGAGAAAATAATTGTTTGAATATTTGTTTAGTAAACAAACGTTTACTATATTTGTGGCGTCAATGAATAAAAACAAAAAATTATGGATGAAGACCTTAGATTTATGCTCTCTCAAATAATAATGGAGAGAATGCAGCTAAAAAGTAAATTGAATCAATTAAGTTACTTTTTGAGAAAAGACGAGAATAGAAATTTTCAGAAGGAAATAGATCGAATTCTATACCGGTTGAAATACTTGGAAAAATTAGAGGAAACAATAAGAAAGTACAGTTAATCACCTCCTTTCGGAGAAATATAAAATTTCAAATTATGGAACTGAAAAAAGAATTAGAAGCATTAAAAAGTTACATGGATTCCGGAGATGAAGTGAAATTTGAAGCACAATCAGATTATATTCACCAGTATTTTACTTCTGAAGAGGATCAAAAAAAAATTGACCGATTTATAGCAAGTGAATTATTGAATATCTCACAAAGTACCGAAGATGTGATAAAGAAAGCCGAAGCAACTGTTATTAAGCTACAATTAAAGGATATCAACGAAATTGTATCTTTGTCATACGTTGCAAAGAAATATTTTAATAAGGATCGATCCTGGTTGCATCAGAAGATAAACGGAAACCTGAAAAATGGTAAACCGGCAAAATTTACCGACAAAGAAATTGATACATTCAATTTTGCTATACAGGACATTAGTAAAAAATTAGGCTCCATTGCTATTCATTCATAGTCCTTGTTTTAATTGACACCTAAACCCTGCGTTGAGTCGTGTGGGGTTTTTAATACTTATAGTGCCGCTATTATTAGTAAAATTGCTTTGCCCTTTGCCCAAAATTTGCGTATCTTTGCGTAAATCTTCAAGTGAAAAAGCAAGATGGGCAAAGGGATGAAAAATCTTATTTTCTATATCGGGATGCTGCTTGCATGCAGCGTTTTGATATACGGAATCATCAAATTGGGAAACCGGTTTGAGACTACTTTTCATGCGATTACCCAAACGGAAAATTCTTCCCATTTCCTTTCCGACGGTTTTTCCTTGTTTACCCATTCATTAGACAACCATATTCAGACACCGATTGCGATGTTGTTGTTGCAAGTCATTGCCATTCTTTGTACCGCCCGGATTTTCGGCTTCCTGTTTGTCAAAATCGGACAGCCTTCCGTGGTTGGAGAAATTCTGGCAGGAATTGTATTGGGACCTTCCGTACTGGCGCATTTCCTTCC
>JAISKT010000130.1 GCA_031261295.1 Candidatus Symbiothrix sp.
TGAAAAATTCTTCTTTTAAGGTTTTCCCTTTTTCAAACCAATCATTGAAAATCTGTTTGACTGTCTCTGTATCTTTATTCTGATAAGCAGCAATCAGGTTCTTGTTGGCAAAATTCAGACTTTGGTCGAAAGAAGAAAAAATATACTGTACATAAACCGTATCGTTGGTGTCTTTCAAGAATTTTTCTATTCGTTTGTGCATTCCGGCACATGGATTACAAAAGGGATTGGTAAGGACTGTAATCCGCAAACCGGCATCGGGATCTCCAAACAGAATTTGAGAATCCGATTTGTTTACTGCGTAATGCGCTTGTTTTTTTAGAAATACTTTGAAAACATCTTCATTGGCTTTGAGGCTATTCAATTCCTGTCGCAAGTATTTGACTATACGGTTTTTACTCAAAACAGGAACGATGATATTGATACCAAGCGTCATAATCACATAAATACAGACAACAATTGCCAAATTCGACAAATCATCTATTTGCAATTCAGGAATTTGGATATATTCAAATACATAATTGAGGATAAAAATACCCCACAACAAGGCTTGTACTGTTAAGCAAAGTGTACACCACTGTTTGGCTTTGAATTTCTGATACCATACGCTCCAAACGCTGTAAGGCAATGCAAGGATATTGAGGAGTGCCAACCAATCAACAAAAGAAGGCAAAAATATAAATATCAACACATTAGCAACAAAATAACCCAAGCCGATTTCACTCCATCCAAAAATGCCCCACAATTTGGCTGCTTTGGATTCCAATACATTATTGCAATCGCTTTTACTGAATAGCGAACAAATCTTATCGGCGTATTTACTATGAATATGCAATTGTTTCTGTACTAATAGATAGCCAATGTATATTCCAAGGAGATTAAGGATAATAAGAAGGCTTAAGCCTAAATTAGTAAACAGCGAATTTTTGATACCGGTTAATACGAGAAGCAAACTTCCGGCAAAAAGTAATAAATATTTTTGAATGGAATTCAATAATTCTTTTTTCTTGTGTTCTTTATACCCAGGTTCTATGGAATTGGAATTAGGTTCAGCCAAAAGAATGATTCCTGTCCAGGCCTGCAAAAAATCATCTACCGGAATAGAAATATTTTTACCATTCCACAGATAATGAACTTTATCCGTATCTATTTTATATACAACTACAAACTCACTACCAAGATGAGCAATAAACGGCAATTCTATATTAAACAAATCTGTTTCTTTATCCTGGATTTTTGTTCCGGCATTTGCAATTCCATAATCGGACAACATTTTAGACAAACCGAACAGATTGTATTTATGCGGATGCTCATTGAAATACTTATTGGAAAATTCGTTAGTATGTTTCACTCCCAATAATTTGAGGAAGGAAGTAAATACATTTTCGCCTTTTATTTTTCGTATTTTCATGGTAAATCGTTGAAAATTTATTTGCCGACAAAGTTTTAAAGAATAATAGAAAGAGGAACAAGAATAATCGAATAATTTATTACTTTTGCATATAATTTATTACTTTTATTTCAATGAAACAGACGCCACAATGTGCAATGACTGATATTGCACGAAATATTAAACAAATACGAGAGCTTAAAAGTCTTACACAAGAGTATATGGCTGGTGAATTAGGTATCTCACAACCGGCGTATGTCAAAATTGAACAGGGCTTGACCGTCCTGAAAATCGACCGATTGCAGCTAATTGCTGATATATTGGAAGTAGATTTATCTACACTGCTAAATACAACAAATATTTTTAATATCGTATTTCAGGCAGAGGCAACACAAAGCGGATATATCAATACGCAAAACAATCATAATACACTTGATATTGAAACACTTCGAAAAATAATACAGGAAGAAATCAATAAAAATAAGTAAAATAAATCTTTTTACGTAAACAAACTTAAGGTTTGCCCTGTTAATATTTAGCCTTATTAACGATTTTCATATATTTATTAGTACCTTTGTATTCCAAGTCATTTTTTTATGAAATATAGGATATATTTGGATAATTGTTGCTTTAACCGTCCGTATGACGATCAATCTTATTTGGTCATCCGGTTAGAGTCAGAAGCAAAGTTATTTGTTCAGAAAGAGATACTAAAAGGAATTTTTGAACTTGTATGATCTTACATGTTAGTATTTACAGGTACTAAGTAGGTACCTTCCGGCCTCACAAACCTTCCATGTTTTAAACCTTCCATGTTTTGAAAACATGGAAGGTTTACGGTTTATTACGCAGAAATTGCAAAAAAAATCTATTTTTCAGTAACACGATTTTCAAAAAAAGTAATATCTTTGTCGCAATTTAAATTAAATAGTGTTACGATTATGAAATTGCGTGTTACTCTATCCTTATTCGCATTGCTATTGACAAGCAGTATTTCAGGCATTTACGCAGAAAACAAGTATTCTTTGAACGATACGATTCCCTTGGCGGAAGTGGCAGTGGTATCGGCAACCAAAACAGAAGTCAACCGCAACCAGATTCCGCTGACCATTTCGGTAGTCGATCGCGAAACGATTGACGCAAGTACGGAAACCGGCGTTTTGTCTATTTTATCGGAGCAGGTTCCGGGATTGTTTGTCACCGAACGGGGCGTCACCGGTTACGGAGTGAGCAGCGGCTCGGCCGGAACAGTGAATATTCATGGCGTAGGCGGCGGCAACCGGGTGTTGATGCTTTTTGACGGTCAACCCAACTGGGCCGGAATTTTTGGCCACCACCTTCCGGATGCTTACGTGGCTTCCGATGCCGAACGGGTGGAAGTCATCCGCGGGCCGGGTTCTTTGTTGTACGGCTCCAATGCGATGGGCGGCATCATCAATGTCATTACCCGGAAAGCCACAGAGAACGGTATTCATGGACGGGGACGCATTCTGTACGGCTCTTACGATACCTGGAAATTCAGGGGAAGCGCCGGATACAAAAAAGATAAATTCAATGCATATATTTCCCTCAACCACGACCAATCGGACGGCCAACGGGAGAACTCGGCTTTTTATATCAACAACGGTTACATTAAGTTAGGATATGAAATTACAGATAATTGGAATGTGAACGGAGACGCAATTATTGCCGGTTTCAAGGTAAATAATCCGGGGGCGGTGGATGCGCCGGCGGTTGAAAATTGGGCCAAAGCCGTACGTTCTACTTATTCCGTTTCCCTGAATAATACCTACGGGAAAATGAACGGTTCGCTCCAGATGTTTTACAACGATGGAAATCATAAGATTAACGACGGTTGGCGAAACGGCGAACCTCGTCCTTATCTCTTCCGGTCGTCCGATTTCAACAAAGGGATTGCCTTGTTTGAATCGTTCCGTTTAATCGAAGGGAA
The DNA here is from genome assembly GCA_031261295.1 of Candidatus Symbiothrix sp. Taxonomy (GTDB): domain Bacteria; phylum Bacteroidota; class Bacteroidia; order Bacteroidales; family Azobacteroidaceae; genus Azobacteroides. The sequence continues at coordinate 3,342 of JAISKT010000130.1, forward strand.
TTTGTTTACCGTAGGATTCGATGCGAAACAATGGGGAGGACATGCCTGGAATGATTCTATCAATGGAAAAATAGGAGAAATCATCGACAAAAAAGTCAATGAATTTGCCGGTTATGCAGTGGTTCAACAAACCTTGTTTGACAAATTGACGGTGAATGCCGGTGTCCGTTTGGAAAATAATGAAGGTTACGGCAACGAATGGATTCCGCAAGGAGGCATTGCGTATCAATTGAGTAACCAAACTTCGTTCAAGGCATCCGCCTCCAAGGGTTTCCGGAGTCCGAACCTGCGCGAATTGTATCTGTATATGCCGGCCAATCCCGATTTGAAACCGGAAGAAATGAATAATTTTGATTTTTCGTGGTTGCAATCGCTGTGGAACAATAAAATTCAATTGGAACTGACGGCGTATTATGCGCATGGCAAAAATCTGATTACGACAGCGATGGTCGATGGCAAACCGTTGAATGTTAATACCGACAAATTCACCAATAAAGGAATTGATTTTGCCTTTACTTATCACATTTTACCGGCTTTGAAGGCTTCCGGTAATTACAGTTTCCTTGATTCCGATATCCGGATAGCAGCAGCGCCCAAACACAAAGCGTTTTTGAGTATAAACTGGTCGGTGAATAAATTTACGGTAGCTCCCAATTTTCAGTATATAAATGGTTTGTATCTGGGAACAGCCAATGATACAGAGGTGGTTGACCATTATGCTTTGTTGAATTGTAAGGTTTCTTATAAAGCAACCGAGTGGATTCATTTGTTTGTGAATGGAGAAAATTTAACGGATACTTCCTACCAGACCTATTTGGGTTTTCCGATGCCGGGCATCGTCATTTTGGGCGGTTTTGATGTGAAGTTTTGATAATTCAAATTTTCTTTTTACTTTCGTTGCCAATTTGATACACTTTATTTTGTAACGATAGTACTTTATGGAAAACAACAAAGTTTCAACAACTGAAGTCATTGATTGGGCGAAGCAATTCCTTGCGAAAGCCGATCAGGAACTCACTCCGGAAGAGGTAAAAGAACAAAAAAAGTTCGCTTCCTTAGTGCAGACCCCCGAGTATAAAACATTCCTCTCGAAAATGCTGGACGAATCGTCGCAAATCCGGGACAATGCCAAACTGAACAAACGAGTCCGGCAACTGATCAAGGAATACGGCATTCCTGATTTTTTCGGCAGTTTTGACCAACTTTTAATCCGGGCTTACATGCTTGGCGGGTTTTTATTCCCGTCCATCGCCATGCCGATATTTAAAAGTAAACTCCGGAAAGAAACCAATAAAATTATCATTTCCGAAGAACGTCCCAAATTGACTAAACATTTGGAAGGTCGTTGGAACAGCAAAATCGGACAAAACGTGAACTTGCTGGGCGAAGTGGTGTTGGGCGATGAAGAAGCCAACCATCGCTACCTGCATTATCTCGAAGCCTTGGAAGAACCCGATATCAACTACATATCCATCAAATTATCGGGTATTTATGCACAAATACATTCGTTGAGTTACGAACAAAACAAAGAAGAACTTTGCGATAAAGTGGCATCGGTTTATCAAAAAGCAATCGATTTTCCCTATACCGACCTCAACGGCAATAAACAGGCGAAATTTGTGAATCTCGATATGGAAGAATACAAAGATGCCGAGTTGACGCTGGATGTATTTATCAGTGTATTAAGCCGTCCCGAATTTAAAAATTATTCGGCGGGCATTGTGGTTCAGGCGTATTTGCCCGATGCTTCCGATTTTCAAAAGCGATTGTTGGCTTTTGCTAAAAAACGCTGTGCCGAAGGCGGTGCGCCCATCAAAATGCGTTTGGTAAAAGGCGCTAACTTGCAGATGGAAAGCATTGTATCTTCATTAAAAGGCTGGTCGAATCCGGTTCACCGGAGCAAGATAGAAGTGGATGCCAATTACCTGCACATTTTGGATGTGGCCTTGCAACCCGAAAATTTGAAAGTGTGCCGTATGGGTGTGGCTTCCCACAATTATTTCAGTATTGCATACGCCCATTTATTGGCTGAAAAAAATAACGTGACGGAATTTGTGACTTTTGAAATGCTGGAAGGAATGGCCAACAACCTGCCGCGTGTGATGCGTAACCTGCAAAAACAGATTATCCTTTATACGCCGGTCGTAAAATCCAATCATTTCCTGAATGCCATTTCGTATTTGGTTCGCCGCTTGGACGAAAATACCGGTAAAGAAAATTTCCTGAGTTATACATTCAATTTGAAATTAGACAGTCCGCAATGGAATTTCCTTGCCGAACAGTTCCTGAAAGCCTACGAACTGAAAGATACGGTACGCAAAATTCCTTATCGCACACAGGACCGGAATAAAAGACCGGTTCCGGCGGGAGATACGAATACCTTTGCCAATGAACCCGATACGGATTTGGATTTGCAACCCAACCGGAAATGGGCGTTGGACGTGTTGAAAAAATGGAGTTCGGAAGTCAATGAGAAGAATTTTATTATTCCGGTTCAGATTGGCGATAAAGAAGTGCAGAGCAAGCATAAGAAATTGTATCGCGACCGTAGCCGCAATGACAAAGTCGTTTTTTGCGAAGCGAATTTATCCACGTTGGATCAGGTAAAAGAAATCATAGAGATAGCCGAAAAAGATGCTTCCGGATGGCGTAAAACATCGGTTGACAAACGCAAACGGGTATTACACCGGGTAGCGGAGAATCTGAGCGCCAAGCGCGGCGACTTGATCGGCTGCATGTCGGCTATCACCGGAAAAACCTTTACCGAGGGCGATGTGGAAGTATCTGAAGCAACCGATTTTGCCCGTTTTTATCCGCTCAGCATGAAAGAAATCGACGGACTGCCAACGGTTTCCCATGCGCCCAAAGGCATCGTTTTGGTCATTCCACCTTGGAATTTCCCGTTGGCGATTCCGGTAGGAGGAGTTGTGGCGGCGCTTGCAGGCGGAAATACCGTATTATTGAAACCGGCTACGGTGGCGCTTCCGGTGGCTTGGGAATTTGCGCAATGTTTCTGGGAAGCCGGCGTACCGAAAGACACTTTGCAGGTTGTTTGTCCCGCCGAACGTTCTTCGTTGAGCTACCTGACCGCACATCCGGCGGTGAAACACGTGATTTTAACCGGTGGAACGGATACGGCTTTCCGCTTGTTGGCAAACAGTCCCCGGACACCGCTTTCTGCCGAAACCGGAGGTAAAAACGCGATTATCGTCACAGCGAATGCCGATCAGGATCATGCGATATTGAATATTGTGTCGTCGGCATTCAGCAATGCGGGACAAAAATGTTCGGCTTGCTCTTTATTGCTGTTAGACAAGAAGATATACAATGATGAAACCTTCAAGTCGAAACTGAAAGACGCCGTTCGCAGTATGCACACCGGAAGTGTGTGGGATACGATGAATGTGGTAGGTCCGATGATTGATAATGCCAACGAGAAATTGCAGCATGCGATTGAAAACCTGGAACCCGGTGAATCGTGGTTGGTGGCTCCCGAATTTGCCGACGAGAAAAAATACATTCTCAAACCAACTGTGAAATGGGGTGTGAAACCGGGTAGTTATACCTTTCAAAATGAATTGTTTGCACCGTTGTTGTCGGTCGTTTGCATCGATGATTTGAAACAAGGCATTGAGTATGCCAATTCGTCGGAATACGGTTTGACGGCCGGTTTGCAAAGTTTGAACGAAGCGGAACAAACGCTTTGGAAAAACAGCATCGAAGCCGGGAATTTGTATATCAACCGGGGCATTACCGGAGCGATTGTGCGCCGTCAGCCTTTCGGCGGCATGAAACGTTCGGCGTTTGGCGGCGGCATCAAAGCCGGCGGCCCGAATTATGTTTCCTGTTTCATCGAGTTCACCGAAAATCCCGTTGCCGGGAAAGACCGCGTACAATTGGCAAAAGAAAGTTATACAGAAGCCTACAAAAACATTTTTTCAAAAGAAGAAGATGTAAGCAATATCTACGGCGAAGAAAATATTTTCCGCTATCTTCCCTTGAAAAACGTAGGATTCCGCGTGCAAAACAGCGACGCTTTGGATGATAGTTCGCTGGTATTATTGGCGGCCCATACGGCTAAAACGCCTTTAGTTGTGAGTTTATCGGAAGACAATCCGAATAAACAGGCGATTGAAAAAGAAGTGTCCTCTTTATCCGGAATAACCCTCAAAGTACAGGATGAAGCGGAATTTATTGCAGAAATGGATACATACGAACGGGTTCGTACCTGTTCCGCCGATTTGTCGGACGCCTTTTACCGGAAAGCGGCCGAACTCGGCAAGCACATCGCCAATACTAAACCGCTCGTGGAAGGTCGCCTGGAATTGCTGCATTATCTGAAAGAACAGAGCATTGCCTACGAATACCACCGGTACGGCAGCATTTTCGGAGAAGAAAAATAAAACGATGGATAGAACGCCTTTTTAATAAAGCATCCGGGGCAGCCTTGCCCCGGATGAAAATAATTGCAACTTTGTTGCAATTATATAAATTCTTATTGTATCTTTGTGGCATTAATAATTGATAATTTTAGATATGCAAAAAAGAAACACTAAGACGAAACAGATAATAATGAATATATTATCTAATTCTTCTTCGGCGCTTTGCCATGAAGAGATTGAAGGACAATTGCCGGAAAAAATGGACAGGGTAACGATATACCGCATTCTGCAAGGCTTTTGTGACGATGGCAAGGTACACAAAATTATCGGCGAAAACGGGAAAACCTATTACGCGTTGTGTCACAGTTGTCTGGCTGGAGAGCACCACGATGACCATTTGCACTTTCGTTGTTTGAAGTGCGAAACGGTTTCCTGCATTGACGAGCCGCTTCCAATTCCCAAACTTCCGTCCGAATACAGCATAGCAAACATTGCCTGTCTTATTTCAGGCTATTGTCCCAAATGCAGTGTTCAAATGAAAACATTATCTGTTATTCTGCTGCTTTTCTTCATGCAATTCAATCTGTTTGCCCAATATCAAATCAAGGTGGCGGACATGGATACGAAACAAGCGGTAGCCGATGCCGATGTTTATTTTTTAGATTCAAAAACAGGTACAACCACCGATGAAAACGGCGTTTTTTCAATAAACACCAAAAATCCGGCTGTGCTTGTGCAAATTTCATACATGGGATATAAGACTTTTTTGGGTACACTGACGCCTCAAAATGAATCAATCGTGTATTTGGAGCCTTCCCATTTCGACTTACAGGAAGTGGTTGTTTCGGGAAACAGTTCCAAATTGCAAGGCGAGAACGTGGCAAATGTCGTCCAATTAAGTCTTGCCCATAATGCGGAAACACAAGGACTGTCGCTGTCGCAGAAGTTGGCGGGAGTGGCGGGAATCAGCAATTTCAGTACCGGCGCAGGTATTGGCAAGCCGGTTATACGAGGGCTGAGCGGCAACCGGATTGCTGTTTTTTCGCAAGGCATTCGTATCGAAAACCAACAGTGGGGCGATGAGCATGGCTTGGGTTTGGACGAAAACGGCTACGAACAGGTGGAAATTATCAAAGGGCCGTCTTCCCTTTTGTACGGCAGCGATGCCTTGGGTGGTGTGTTGTATTTTTCAGACGAACGCTATGCGAAGGAAAATAGCATAGAGAGCGTACTCGGTTCGGAATACAACAGCAATACAAACGGTTGGCGCAACAAAGGCGCATTCAAACTTTCCAAAAACCGCTTTCATTGGAACGCTTTCGGCGGATACACTACACACAGGGATTATAAAGACGGTAACAATAATTTGGTACCCAACAGCCGTTTTCACACCGGCGATTTCAAAACTTCGCTGGGATATACCGGCGATCAATTTATCAGTTCGCTGAAATACAGTTTTTTGAATGAACAATACGGTTTAGCCTCCCCAACCCCTTCTCCCCCTTCGGGGGAGTTAGAGGGGGCTCCATATCAGGATTTGACTACTCATTTAATCAGTTCGGAAAACACTTTTTTCTTTGACAACAAATCCAAATTAAAGGTTGATTTGGGGTATGTTTTTAATAATCGTAAGGAATTTGAGGCTCCCTCTCTTGTGGAGAGGGCGGGGGGAGAGGCCGCATTAGATATGAATTTATCGACTATTTCTTACAATGTCAAGTGGTATTCACCCAAATTGAATGACCGCTGGGCATTCACGGCCGGCAGTCAGGGACTGTATCAAACTAACGGAAACAAAGGTGAAGAGTTACTAATTCCCGATGCCGCAACTGCCGATATGGGTTTGTTTGCAATGTTCGACTATTACTATTCCGAAAAATCGTATTGGCAAATCGGGTTGCGCATGGACGGGCGGCATATCAACGGAAAGCAACACGGTAACGAAAATGAGGACGGTTATTTTCCCGAATTTTCCGAAACTTATACGGCATTCAATTTTTCGACAGGTGTGTATCAACAGTTGAGAAAAAACTTTTCGTTGCGGGCAAATCTTTCTTCGGGATACCGCGCACCCAATATGTTTGAACTGCTGAGCAACGGCGTTCACGAAGGTACAAACCGTTACGAAATCGGAAGTCGCGCGTTGAAAACCGAAAACAGCTATCAGATAGACATTTCGTTGGATTATAAAAATGAACACATTGAACTTTTTCTGAATCCCTATTTCAATTATATCCGCAATTACATTTTCCTGCAACCAGCCCCCTCTAACTCCCCCTCAGGGGGAGAACCGGAAGCCTCCCCTGAGGGGAGGTTTGGAGGGGCTTGGGTTTACTATTACGCCCAAGCCGATGCGTACCTTTATGGCGGCGAAACCGGATTTCATTTTCACCCGCACCCGTTGGATTGGCTGCATTTGGAAGTCTCGTACAGTAACACTTTCGGCGAAAACAGGGAACACAACGCATTACCGCTCATGCCTTCGCAAAAGTTAAATGCAACCGCAAGGGCAAGTTTTTCGGGTAAAAAATCGTTCAAAAAGTGTTCCGCCTATCTGCAAAACCAATACTCATTTGCCCAAAACCGCGTTGCCGAATACGAAACAACGACCGACGCATACGATTTGGTCAATGCAGGTTTGGCGGTTGAATTTCAGTTTGGCAAACAAAAAATCCTTTTAGACGCAACGGTCCACAACCTTTTCAACAAAGCCTATTACGACCATTTATCGCGTTACAAACAAGACGGCATTTACAACATGGGACGAAATTTTACCATGCGGTTGAGCCTGCCGTTTCAATACTTCATTCCTCAACCAATTCTTTGACCGTTTCGCCGTATTCGTCAATTACCGTCGTCTTAATCTTTATCAGGGCAATCCATTTCCTGACTGCGCCAATGAAGATGAAGACGATCAGGCTCATGGCAACAATGGCGAGGACAACCAACAGGTATTGACCGTGCGGCAGGTAGATTTGCGTAATCTGAAGATACCCTGCCCAAAACGTGATGATTCCCATGATAAAACCGGGAATAGCCGTGCACAAACTGTATTTACCGCAATTCATCCGGATAAGCATCGTTGTACAGATGATAAGCGCACAACAGGCAAGCAACTGATTGCTAATGCCGAACAGGGGCCAGATGCTGCTGATATTACCGGTATAAACCAAATATCCCCAGGCAAAGGTGAAAAGCGCACCGGCAATGATGGCGCCCGGAACCCAGTTTTTGTCGTTAAACTTGGGAATGACCCGTCCGAACATTTCTTGAAGGAGAAAACGTCCGATTCTCGTTCCGGCATCAATGGCGGTCAGGATGAAAACTGCCTCAAACATGACGGCAAAATTATACCAGTAAGCCATCAATTTATCCATATAGGGTATATTACTGAAAATATTCGCCATACCAACAGCCAGCGAAACCGCGCCGCCCGTTCGTCCGTGAAGGTCTATCCCGATATGGTCGCTGAAGAATTGCAAATCTTTCGGAATTAAATCGGGATGCGCTGCAATAAAATCGTTGTAGGCGGCAACCGGCGTATTGATGGCAAAATAATCGCCCGGAATTAGTGTACAGGCTGCAATCAGCGCCATAATCGCCACAAAACCTTCGGTGAGCATGGCGCCATAACCGACAAACAATATCTGACGCTCATTTTCAATCATTTTAGGCGTTGTGCCCGTTGCCACCACCGCATGAAAACCGGAAATAGCCCCGCACGCAATCGTGATAAAGATAAACGGAATAACCGGTCCGCCAATAATTGGTCCGCCGCCGTGGATAAATTCCGTCAGCGCAGGCATTTGCAATACGGGACGCACAAACACAATCCCGATGGCAAGCATCAGTATCGTCCCGATTTTGAGATAGGTCGAAAGATAATC
>JAISKT010000343.1 GCA_031261295.1 Candidatus Symbiothrix sp.
GCCCGGTACCGATGTTCAATCATTCAAGAATAAATTGTATCAACATGAAATCAATCGAGAGGTAGTCATAAAAAAAATCTCGATGATACCCTTGACTTCGATGCATTACGAAGACCTGACTATCGACCGGGAAGTGGAATTTCAACACATTATCCTTTTTGCCGTTGCCGGAATATTGGTCATTTTATGTTCGCTGTTTAATTTTCTCACAATGTTTGTCTGCCGTTTCCGGATACGGGAAAAAGAATTTGCCTTGCGCATGATTACCGGCGCATCGGGTCGTTCGCTCTTGTCGCTCTTGTTGGTGGAGTTTTTTGTTACTTTGATTCCATCATTTTTGCTGAGTTTAGTCTTTATTCAATTGACTGTTAAACCGTTTCAGAAGTTGGCGGATATTCATACCGGCTTATCGTCCATTTATGCGGAATCAATCGGATATATCGGCATGGTGATTGTCCTTGCGCTGTTGTTTTTCGTCTTGCTTTTGCTGCTGTTTCAAAAACGGTCGTTGAACGCCTCCATCAGAAAACACAAGAACAACGGATTTCGCCAAGCCTCTATCGTATTTCAATTGGTAATCAGCATTGTATTTTTGTTTGCTACCATTGTGTTGATGAAACAGGTTTATTTTCTGCATCATACCGATTTGGGATTTACGTACAAGAATACAGGCGCTTTTGCTTCGAGTTCGTTCGGTCAGAATCCGTTGCTATTGGATGCATTGGAAGACGACCTTAAACAAATACCGGAAATTACAGAAGTCCTGAAATGCGAAAGTCCTTTATTGCCGGTTCTGGTAAGATCAAACTATCTACCGAAGGATTGGGATGACAAACCATCCGACAGGAAACAGATAGAGATTTCGATTCTTTATATTTCAAAACAATATGCCGATTTTTACGGATTCCAATTCATTGAAGGGGAAATTCCGAATGAAGAAGAATCGGCAGAAAATGTGTTGATAAACGAATCGTTGGCCAAAGTATTGGGTTGGCAACATGCTGTCGGTAAAAAAATTGACGGTCATGAAGTGAAAGGAATGATACGAAACATTCACAGTTCGTTGCCCACAGTACCTGTTGCACCGATTTTATATCAAGTGAGTCCGCCTCTTTATGGCTATAATAGCATAGTATTCAAATATCAGGAGGGCAAATGGGATACCTGTAAAAGTAAAATTGAGCCGTTAATTACCAATGTAGCAAGGTTATACAATGCGGAAGAAGCCTATAACGAGTTTCTTCATTCGGAAAATGCCTTATTGAGATTGCTGAGCTTTGTTTCTTTGGTTTGTATAGCTATTGCCGTCTTCGGATTTTTCTCGCTGATTTCCTTGTCCTGCGAAGAACGCCGCAAAGAAATCGCCATCCGCAAAATCAACGGGGCCACCATGCGGGATATTCTGGCGATGTATTTCAAAACCTACTTTTCGCTGTTAATTATCGGAGCGGTTATCGCTTTCCCGATAGGATATTATATTATGAAACAGTGGTTGGAACAATATGTCAAACAAACAGATATTAGCGCTTGGATTTATTTGGCAATTATTTTCGTGATGGCGTTCGTTATTATCCTTTGTGTGGGTTGGCGAGTGTATAAGGCGAGTGTGGAGAATCCGGCGGAAGTGCTGAAAACGGAATAATAATAGACTAATGAATGACTATAATCGCATAGTCCCACAGGGACAACACTTTATTAACCGTAGGCTTCAGCCTACGGATATGAAGACATATCCTCTCTATCAAGTCCCGCAGGGACGACACATTGTTGCTGAGTGTCGCCCTTGCAGGGCTAAGAGAAGGGGGCGTTTCTTTTTCCGTAGGCTGAAGCCTACGGTTAATAAAGTGTTGTCCCTGCGGGACTTTACAATTGAATACCTGACAAGGACGAACTATAATATTTTTTTAGAATAAATTATAACCATTATGATAAAACATTATCTAACAGTCGCGTTCCGCAACCTGCGGAAATACAAAGTTCAGAATCTGATTGGGATTCTGGGATTATCAACCGGTTTCGTTGTTTTCGCAATCTGTTGCTATGTTGTCCATTTCTCTTTTACAAGAGACCGTAGTTTTCCCGACCATCAACGCATGTATCGGATTGAAACACGCGGTTTTTTGAGTATTAACGGGAATATGAAAAATACGCTCGGTGAATTTACCGGTATTGAAAAAGTGACATCCGAAAATTGGTCTAAAGGATATTACGGAAGTCTGACTCTCAATGGCAAAGAAACCAGGACTGAGCTTTGGTTACAGGAAGTCGATACTACTTTTTTGGATTTTTTCTCTTTGCAAATTCTTTCCGGAAGCAAACAAAATATTCTGAATACGCCCAACAGCATTCTCCTGTATGAATCAAAAGCCAAGAAACTGGGCGACCCAGCTGCGATTTTGGGTACAAAAATCACAGTGGATGATGTTTCCTATACCATTACCGGAATACAGAAAGACCTTCCCAAAAACACTTCCATTATTTCTTCTTGCGATGGACTCGTTTTCAATAAGTTGGACGGATATTTCCAGCAGGAACACGACTCATGGAATCCGATGACCATAATAAGTGTTTATATTCTCTTAAAAAAAGGAATATCTCAAGCCGAATTTCAAACGAAATTGGATGCCCACCCTTTTTCTTTTGAAGAGGGAAATCCGGATTACAAAGAATACCTTTTTATTTCTTCCATCAACAAAATAAACGAGGGTCAGTTCGTTATCTTGATCAGTATGTTTCTCATCGGACTATTGGTGTTGCTCGTCGCCCTGTTCAACTACATATCTTTCCAAACGGCTCAATTTTATAACCGGCTGAAAGAATGTGCCATCCGGAAAGTCAACGGCTCCGGCAACCGGCAACAATTGTTGCTGTTTTATTCGGAAATAGTCATTGTTTTTATACTGTCCTTTTTCTTGGGATTACTGCTATTGGAAATCATTATCCCGATTATAGAAAATTCTCAATTTTCCCAACTGGTTGACGAACATACAATCAGCGGATTACG
>JAISKT010000379.1 GCA_031261295.1 Candidatus Symbiothrix sp.
GAATACTTTTCATTACCGGCATTATTCGTTGATTATTCAATGATAGGGCAGGGAAAGAATCAACCGCGTTTAATCACATTAACACTGCATATTGTCGTTGATGAAATGCCGGATGCTTCCAACATATCGGAGCAAAAAGAATCCGGATTGCAACGATTTACATATTGTCTATTACTTCAAAAAATACTCGAAAGTTGTCGGTTGGGTAAATCCACGCCATTAAAATTCATCAGTGAAAACCCCGTTGATGAACCAGTCGTAAATTACCACACACAAACCTACGAATTTGAATCTTACATACAAGATATGATTGACGATAATTCTATATCTATTTTCGGTGAATTTGAAAAACTAAACATCTATGGAAATTTGAGAAAGAAGAAATAAAGCCCCCATCTCTATTCGGTAGAATTTCTCACGCCCAACCGAATAACAAAGGTGCATACACACCACGACAGAGGCATATTATGTCCTGTTTGGTGTGTATGCACCTTTATTTTATATACGTGAGAGATTGCAAAATTAATATTAATATTTAAAAAACAAATTAAAAAAAGAATGGTAATTAGAAAAGAAACAAAAAATTTAGGAAATATATTGGTAAAATTCGTTTCCAAAGAACTGGCAAAAGAGATGACTGTAAAAAACCACTATTCACACAAATGGAATGATGGCAGTTTCGGAAAGTACAATTTTGGTATATTCAAAGAAGAAAATCCGGACAAATGCTTAGGCGTTGCGGTATATGGTTATATGAAAAATCCAAAAGCAAAATTGTTCACACATCCAAATCCAAAAGCATGGATGTGTGAATTAAATAGAATGTGGATAGATGATTGCTTAGGACATAATTCCGAAACGTTATTAATTGCAGCATCTTTGAAATTATTAAGGCAAGCAGACAAAAATATCGTAGCCGTACAATCCTTTGCAGATGGTCGCTTAGGATGTGGAACTATATACAAAGCCGCTAATTTCAAATATTACGGCTATCATCATACCCGATTTTTAGAAAATATAAGAACTGGAGAATTTATACATGAGCAAATTTTGACAAATACAACCTCTGTAAGCGGTTATCTTCGCTCAAACATATCATATCTAATAGGAGACTTGAAAACGTATCAAGTTAAAACATATAGATACATATATCCTTTTTGCAAACATTTCAAATTTAAACATCCAGAATTATCATATCCGGAATATAACAAAGGTATGAATACAATAGAATGGGTTAGAAATACAACATCTATAAAGGACAATATAACATATTTATTACAGAAAATTTAATCAATAAATACCCAATTTCGGAAAAACAATACAAGCACTTTTATTATCAATTAAATGATAATATTTGTGTTTACATCTGTGATAACGTGGTGTTATCATTCTGCAAAACAATATAAGCACTTTTGTTATCATTTCCGAAAATTGTTTTTATGACCGGTAAATATCCGTTAATTTCTTTATTTATAAAGTATTTACTATTTATTTTATCCGATGTTTATCCTATCATTATCCAATCAAAGTAATACTAAGTGTTTGGCTTTTAAAGTGCTTGTATTGTTTTGCCCCTCAATTATTGCAAAAATTCGGCAGGCGTTTGTGCGTCATACGAAGCCGAAGCGTCTAAAATCACTTTTCCGCCTTGCTGTTTTATTTCCGCCTGTGCAGTTGGAACGGTATTGTAGAACAATCCGCCTTCTATGCCAAGTGTGTTTTTACTACCATCGTGGTTGTTGTGAATGATATTATCCGAGCCAAGATAGCGCAAAGGCGAATTTGCCTGCAATTTGTAACTGCCATCTGAAAGAAAATCGGGAACGATATTATAGGGGTGAGTGTTTTCTATTATAGCCAAATCATTATCAACATCTTTTCGACAATTGTAAAAATCATTGTTGGCAATAAAAATATCTCCATTGTTATTTGTCGAACCTGATTTTCTTGTCCAAATAGCACCTACATAATTTTCGGAAGAAAAATCCTTAAAAATATTGTTGCTGATTTGAGATTTTTTTGATACATCTTCGTGAGCATAAATATTGATGCCGCGACTGTTTGAGATTGGTAATTCTATATTGCCTGCTCCAACAAATAAATTGTTGTAAGAAGTTGTTGTAGCGGTACGACTTTGAATTTGCACAAGTGAATATTCAGATGTAGAAGAAGATGTTAAAATAGAGTTCGCCAAATTCAGATGGGCATTTCTCACTAATACAGAATAAATGTTGTCAAAATACAAATTGAACATTGAACAATTATAATCTATTACAAACAAAGAAGCATTGCTTGCAAAAGACACATTGTCTATGCTTGTTTCTTTGTTAAAACGGATATAAGCATTATTGATAGCAGCATTTTTATTAACCCCCTGTATTTTTATTTTTGCACTGATATCATCGCGAAATGCGTATTGCCCTTCCGCAAGCAAGATTATATCTCCGTCCTGTGCATATCTTATTGAATCTCTGTGATAATTGCTTTCGTTAATCGCTTTGATTCTTCCATTCGGAATATACTGAATGGTATCCGTAATAACATCGCTCCAATTGCCGCCTGCATCACAGAATTTGGCATAAATTACTTTGTTGCCTTCGTTCAGATTTCCGCCGTAAGAAGCCAAATCCCAAAGCAGTTTTTTATTGGCAAGCGGCTCTTGCGGACTCCAAGTTGCGCCGTTGTTGCTGAACTGCATTTTTGCGCCGCTGCCCAAACCGTTTACTTTATCCGTAATATCATTGTAAATGGAAATATAGCGACTGTGAGTAAAGAAATCGCCAGCATTGAGATACAACCGTCCTTCGGGGGCTTGCGTATCGGCTGTATAATTGATTTGCAGCGTGCTTGCACCCTGTGTGAGCGTAATAATTTGTGGATTGGGCAAATTATACCCAGCCACTTGTTGCGGATAAACACCATAAATACCTTGTGCAAGGTTGGATATGGTTTGTCCGCTAGCAACCGTTGCCGAACTGCCATCGGGTTTTGAAATTACAAAATTTGCCGAAACATTGGAATTGACTGTCAAACTGCCTACAGAAAGCCCTGTTTCAAATGCTCCCATATCGGGCGCACTGCCTGCGTAAGGCAAACCGACATTTACGCCTGCGTTGATACAGGGCGATCCGGAAAGCAATTTCTGGTTATTGTCTAATTGCGGATTGACGGAAATATTGCCATTGATACCGGTTTGGTCGTGCAGAAATCCTGTTTGATATTCATCATAATTGCTTACTTCCTGCGTAGTATAATGATTGTTCCAAACATTGTTATTTGTAAAAGAAAAGTTTAATGCACCCTCTTTGTAAATGTAGATTGCCTGCCCGCCATTATTGGCGACAATATTATTTTTTATTGAAACATTATTTCCCAACATATAACCGCAACCTAATGTTGCTCCACCATTGTTATATATGGAATTATTGTGAATTTTTAGATTATTACAATTTTCAATATTTATTGTATGTTGGTCATTGTCGTGTATCAGACAGTTTTGAATTGTTATATTTGTAGCAACCATATCGCCATAATAAGGAATATGTAAAGCCCATTTGCTATTTTTCAATTCGCAATTTTGTATTGTGCAATTAGATACTTTACCCATTCGTACAGGACAGCCACAACCATCTGCCGTAATCAGTGTGAGTCCATCGATAATATTATTGCCGTCTAATGTTAATCCATATCTTAATGAACAACCTGACGAATAATCAATATTTTCATCAAACATATTCCAGTATAATGTGGTTTTCCCCATACCTTCACCTATCAAATTAACACCGTTTTTCAATACAGCGCCACCATATTTGTTTCCTCCAACAGTTGTCGTTGTTAAAGTGCCAATTTCATCAGTCAAATCAAAATACCCTGCCGTAGCATAGATATTATCGCCTGCAACAGCATATTCTATAGCCTCGCGCAAAGAAACAAACTGTTTGTCGCGCACAATAAAATAGCCCAAAACTCCCTGTTCTAATGTAATATTGTCGGTATAAACAGGCGATTCATTTTCAGAATTATCCTTGAATTTTACATAAACAGTTTTCTGCCCGGGATTGGTTGTGCCACCGTATTCCTGTAATTTCCAAACATAATGCGTTGAATACCAAAGCCAATCCGTCCAATTCACGCCATCGTTGCTCAACTTCATTTTTTGGATAGTTCCGCCTGTTGTCTGTGCCGTGAATTGCAGATTCACCAATGGGGTATTAACCGAACTTGCACCATTATTAATTGTAATGCTGCCTGTTGGCGCATTTGTACTGCGAGCAGTAGTAAATGACATTACATTCGTGTGGTCTTCCACGCCACCCGCATCTCTACCTTTCACACCCCAATAATATGTAGTGTTCCAATTCAGGTTATTAATGGTGTAAATGGTGGCAGTAGTATTGCTGATAACAGGTGCTTGCCCGAAAGGATTCCAGTCGGCAAAATGCAGGTCGAAAGTGGGATTGTTGCTGCCTGTGGCATACCATGTAAATGTAACACTATTGCCACTTAACACTGCTCCGTCGGTAGGAGTACATTGGTCATTCCAAATATCAAAAGGAATATTTGGGGCAAAGGTATAAGTCAAAGTATTACTCCACGCGCTTTCCAGATTCAATGCAGTATTTACGGCTTTGATGCGGATATAATATTTGCCGGGGTCACGACTTATAGAACGGTTTGCCTCGCCACCTGTTTTTATGTCTTCCTGCACGTTTTGCGTAAATGCGCTGTTTGTAGCCGATTGAACGATGTATTTTGTAACATTGTCCCAATCGGCATAATCCCAATATACTTTGAAATAATTTTGCCCTGTGCCGCCAATGTACAAGCCTGTGGGCGCATCGAGGTGAGTGAGATTGGGCGAGCCGTTTACATTGACGGTAATTGTACCCAATGCTTCTATATAACGTCCTGTGGAAGTGCCTGCATACATATACAAATTATAAACTTGCGTTGATGTTATATTTTCGGGCGCAGTAAATCGTACCATATTATGTGCTTTATTCGGCGCAAGGTCTTCAAGCGTACCGCCATTAACACTCCAATAGAAAAAAATATCGCCTGTAATATTCTTGAATTTATCGAAAGTGTACTGTTGTCCGGGTATAAGAGTAATATTACCTAAATTCCCGACAGTAAATGGCTCTCCGGTAACGTTGTCGGTTGCTTCAAATTTATCTCCAATAATGGTAATATTGGAAGTGGAATTATTGGTTGATTGCGTGGCTCTCATTGGTGCATTTTGAGCAGAATTGTTGTACTTGATTTTGAATGAACAAACATTATCAAGCACTTTTGCCATCATTGCTCTTTTAACATAATTATCTCCACGCACAATAATTTCATTTCTCGTTAAATCATAAGTTGTAATCGGCAAAAATCCACTGCATAAAATTTCAAAACGATAGGGTTTTCCAAATTCATTTTCGCGCCAATCAATAATAGTAGTTAATTTTTGAAGGGCTGCCAATATATCCCCCGCAACAGAAGATTCTATTCGTATTTTAGAGCCATAGTGGTTATAGTTGTCCGAATTTGAACAATAAGCCAAACCAAATACATTGACAATAATTTTGCTAATTTCGCCTGCTGTTATGTTTGAGTTCCAATTAAAATTTGTATTTGAGGCAATAAAACCATAATTCCGCAGAGTTTGGATGTAAGGAAAAAATTCGTTTGACAAAGGCACATCGCTAAAACTGCCATTGGCAGTACTTGTATTTATTGCAATATTTTCTCCTGAATTTATTGCAGCACAAACAACTACTTTCGCAAATTGCCCCCTTGTAAGATAACCTTCTGGATTAAAAGCATAGCCATATCCCGAACGATTATAACCTTCGTGTAATCCATAAGAACCTTTGAACAAACCATTTTTAATACCACTTTTCACATAAGGTTCGTACCAACTATTTGGAATTATGTCCATTATGTCGTTTTCATCAATGTAGTACAATTGACTGTTTCCATAATAAGTTTTAATATCATTGTTGTTATCCCGAATATCTATACTTAAATTATATTCTTTGTTTGTGCTAACGGCACAAAAGTCAAGTGTGATATAGGCTTTATTCCCGCTAATATACGCATCTTTTACTTTAATAGGGTCAATACCAGAAGACACTTTCCCATCCAATTTTTCATTACCATTAATTTTGATGCTTGTTATTTTGTTTGCATTGAAATTACTGTTTATTCCATCTGCATCTAAATAAATTTTAACATTTGTTTTTGGTGTATCGGCTTTTCCTGCGTAAATAGCAACCCCATCGTTAAATGACGAACTATATGGTGGACGTATAACGCCCCAAAAGCCGCCAAGAGAAGTGTATGAAGCACGAGGATATGTTTGTAAAGTTGTCCCTTTCTCAGTGTGGTCAGAACAACCAG
The DNA here is from genome assembly GCA_031261295.1 of Candidatus Symbiothrix sp. GTDB lineage: Bacteria > Bacteroidota > Bacteroidia > Bacteroidales > Azobacteroidaceae > Azobacteroides. The sequence goes on from JAISKT010000379.1 coordinate 6,388, forward strand.
CACAAGGGGTTCCTTCACCTCCGTTTGTTTCAAAACTTGTATAAGAATGTTCATTAGCAGTTTCAATTATGCCAATATGACCTTTTGGTCCCGGACCATCGGTAATAAATATATCTCCCGGCATAGGAATAAATCCTTGAGTATATTGTATCTTTTGCCAGCCTTGAGGAAAAGGGAAATTTTTATAATCTATAGCATTTCCACTTGTTACCACATTAAAATGAGTGCGGCAAACATATTTTATTAAATCAACACATTGGCAACCATAATGCCCATCTTCATCAATTGGCGTACCAATTCGATTGTTTAAATCGTTGAGTACTTGCTGAACTGTTGATTGCCCATACCCTATTTGCCACCCTGCCAGCACCATCACCAAAAATAAACCTAATTTTTTCATATCTTTCTGTATTTTAATCGTTTATAATTCATTTAAACTGAAAAGCGTGGAACTAACCTATCTAACAAACAGGTTTCCACGCCTACAGAGATTGATAAGTTATTCCACGCCGCAACCTGCGGCGTTAGCAACTTATTCTTAATCTCTGTTTGCCCCAAATAAGAGGCATTTTGTGGAAATTGTTTGTTAAGAACAAAAAGCAACGCTTTCCAATATGTCTTATAATGAGCGTATTACTACGTTTATCTCAAGAGAAAATTCTTGTTTTTATAAATTTTCAGTTACAAAGTTACAACAAATATCTTAAATACATGTCATTTCACAAATTGTTTTAGAATGAATGAGAACGAAAGTAACGAAAAGACGAAAACAGCAGTAGTGGACGGTTTTAATCCGGATATTCCCCTGCCGAAAGAAGAAAGAATTGTCGGTAATAAACGCGATGCCTACGAACAGGAAGCCATGAAAAGCAAGGAACAGGAGAAAATGCGTTCCTTGCAGGATTTTTCTTCGATGTTTGAAGAGGAGCAACCTGTGGAAGTAGAACAAAAGCAACAGGTACGGACAAAGCCCGCTATTGAATCATCGGCAAATGCCTATCGGGATGTGAATAATCAATTAGGGCATTGGTACGATGAGCCTGCCGCCCCAGTGGACGAACAAGCGCAACTTGCCCTTGAATTTCGCATACAGGAATTGGAACGCATACAAGAATTGGAAAACGAAAAGAAAAATTCGATGGACGAACAATTGGCAATGGTAGAAAAATCCTATCAGATAGCTGCCAAATATATGTCCGGTGGACAGCCGTCTGTGGAGGATGCTCAACAAACTACTCCGGTTGTTGCTGCATCCGGTCAGAAAGTCCTAACACAATCAGTGTCGCAAGTTAAGCACAATGTAGTATCGTTGATGGCTGCCCCGATGGATGATTCCGTTTTTGTAGCCGAATACAGTAAACCCCGCAATCTCGGATTTAATACGGCGGTAGGCAGTGAGCAGATAGCTAATAAAAACAGCATTCGGGCGTGTGTCTATAAAACGGTGACCATTACCGATGGACAGGAAATTCAATTCCGGATATTGGAAGCAATGCAGGCAGGAAACTTTCTAATTCCTGCCAATACTCTTGTTTCCGGCACAGCAAGAATTAACGGCGAACGGCTCGAAATTGTAATTACATCGGTACAATCATCCGGCAACATTATTCCGGTTGAATTGCTGGTCTATGACATGGACGGGATGCGGGGCATCTGCGTTCCGGGGTCGGAAGAATTGAACGCAGCCAAAGAGATGGCGGCAAACATGGGGTCATCGGTGGGGACAAGCATCTCGATTTCAGACAATGCAGGCTCGCAACTTGCCGCCGACCTCGGCAAAGGGGTTATTCAAGGGGCATCGCAATACCTTACCGAAAATTTCGGACGGTTAAAGTAACGCTGAAAGCCAATTACAAAGTATTGTTATTGCCACCTTTACAGTAACAAACACTACTAAAAATCTATTTTATAAACATTTAAAAAATTCAAAATGAAACAATTTCTTTTAATGCTTGCCATCGTTGCAGGCTCGTTTACAAGCGTTTCCGCACAGGAAACACCCACGACCGGGGATTTGTTCGGGGGACTGACACGTCCGCTCACGTTCAACCGCATGATACCGCCTTATGCCTTAGAGGTTACGTTTTCAAAAACGGTACATATCATTTTTCCGTCAGCCATTCGTTATGTCGATTTGGGGTCTTCCGACCTCTTGGCAGCCAAAGCGGATGGTACGGAAAACGTTCTGCGGGTAAAAGCCGCTTTGCAGAATTTCAGCCGTGAAAGTAATTTGTCTGTTATTACCGAAGACGGCAGTTATTACACTTTCAACGTGAAATATGCAGATGAACCTGTAAAATTAAATGTTGAAATGACTGATTTCATCCACGATGGCGAGGCGGTCAATCGTCCAAACAACGCTTTGGATATTTATATGCAGGAATTGGGCAGTGAATCGCCGTTGCTTGTCAATCTGATTATGAAGTCTATTCACAAGAATGACAAGCGGGAAATAAAGCACATCGGCTCTAAACGATTCGGGATACAGTATTTATTGAAAGGCATTTACTCGCACAACGGATTATTGTACTTTCATTTGCAACTAAAAAACTCGTCCAACGTTCCTTTTGACGTGGACTATATCACAATAAAGATTGTGGATAAAAAAGTCGCTAAACGGACGGCTATTCAGGAACAGGTGATTTTGCCGCTTCGGGCGTTCAACAACGTAACGGTCATAAGTGGCAAAAGTAACGAGCGGATGATATTCACTTTACCCAAATTCACCATACCCGACGGCAAGCAACTCCTTGTCGAATTGAACGAGAAAGAGGGCGGACGGCATCAAAGTTTTGTTGTGGAAAATGCCGATTTGGTACGCGCCCAAGTGATTAGTCTGCCGGTATGCAAGGCATACAGGTAACAGGCGGTATGGTGGATGGTTTCCACAGTTCCGAGCATCATAACGAATTGGGATATTATTTCGGGGCTGCTATGGCAACCTACACCAAACATTCCAATAAATGGGTGGTCGGTGCGGAATACCTGCAAAAGTATTATCCGTACAAGGATATTCGGATTCCGCTGTCGCAATTTACAGGCGAAGGGGGCTATTATTACAACTTTTTGACTGACCACAGTAAAACTTTTTTCCTGTCCTTGGGCGCTTCGGCGCTTGCCGGATATGAAACAAGCAATTGGGGAGAGAAGATACTCTTTGACGGGGCAACGCTTGGTTGTAAGGATGCTTTTATCTACGGTGGTGCCATCTCTTTGGAATTGGAAACTTACCTGTCAGACCGCCTCGTATTGCTTGTGACAGGACGTGAACGCATCCTCGGTGGAACATCCACCGGACGTTTTCACACAGAATTTGGCGTAGGATTAAAATTCATAATTAATTAAAAAACAAATAGATATGAAAAAGACATTATCATACTTTTTATACACGATGCTCATTGCTTGCATCGTCTGTGCCTGTAGCGACGGGCTTACTGTTAATCAAGTTTATACTTTCGATTTGCTCACTATGCCTGTACCTAAAAAGATTGTGGAGAATGAAACGGTGGAAATTCGCTGTCAATTGGTGCAGGAAGGCGAATACAGCGAGGCGCAGCATCTCATTCGTTATTTCCAAAGCGATGGAAAAGGAAAATTAAGGTTGGATAACGGAACGGTGCTATTGCCGAACGACCTTTATCCGCTTACAAAAACGATATTCCGGTTGTATTATACTTCGTTATGCACAGAGCAACAAACGATTACAGTATATATAGAAGATGGATTCGGGCAGGTAGTAGAAAAGATTTTCAGTTTTCAGAATGACAAATAGGAAGAAGAAAAATCGGAAACACCCTAACTGTAGATGGTTTTCAACGTATGAAAAAAATGACACAATCTTATGGATAGTGTCGTTTTTTCATTTGCCCCACCCTGCGAGCAGAATGATTTAGGTACTGTCAGCGGTGTCGTCTTCAGAAAATTTGCACTATATTTTGAGAAAATTATTAGAAATTTCCCTTTATGCTCGAAACAAAAACGACTTCAACAGTCTTTTCACTCTCTCTTTAAAAGATTTATTAAGCTTTGTCTTGTTACATACATCACCTATATTTTCTAATACCAATAGAGTATTAGGATGTTTTTTGCCCAATATCTTTTCATAAATGTCTAATGCCATTTGATAGTATTTCAAGGCTTTGGGGTAATCTCCTTGTTCGTTATAAATTCCCCCGATGTTGTTATATGACGTGGCGGTGTCAGGATGTTCTTTACCCAATACATTTTCATAAATGTTTAATGCCATTTGATAATATTTCAAGGCTTTGGGGTAATTTCCTTGGTAGTAATAAATTCCCCCGATGTTGATATAGGATCTGGCGGTGGAAGGATGTTCTTTACCCAATACATTTTTATAAATGTCTAATGCCATTTGATAATATTTCAAGGCTTTGGGATAATCTCCTTGTTCGTTATAAATTCCCCCGATATTGTTATAGGATATGGCGGTGTCAGGATGTTCTTTACCCAATACATTTTCATAAATGTCTAATGCCATTTGATAATATTCCAAGGCTTTGGGGTAATTTCCTTGATTATAATAAACAAATCCAATATTGTTATAGGATGTGGCAGTGTCAGGATGTTCTTTGCCCAATACCTTTTCTTGAATAGCTAACGCCTTTTGATCATATTCCAAGGCATTGAGGTAATTTCCTTGACGGTTATAAATAATTCCGATATTGTTATAGGATCTGGCGGTGTCAGGATGTTCTTTGCCCAATAACTTTTCACGGATGTCTAACGCCATTTGAAAGTATTTCAAGGCATTGGCGTAATCTCCTTGTCTGTTATAAATCCCTCCTATGTTGTTATAGGATATGGCGGTGTCAAGATGTTCTTTGCCTAATACCTTTTCTTGAATCTCTAACGCCTTTTGATAGTATTCCAAGGCTTTGGGATAATCTCCTTGTTCGTTATAAATTCCCCCAATATTATTATAGGATATGGCGATGTCAAAATGTTCTTTGCCTAATACCTTTTCACGAATATCTAACGCATTTTGATAGTATTCCAAGGCATTGGCGTAATCTCCTTGATTATAATAAACAAATCCAATGTGGTTATAGGATGCGGCGGTGGAAGGATGTTCTATGCCCAATAACTTTTTCCAAACCGCTAATGCTTTTTGAAAGTATTTCAAGGCTTCATCATAATTTGCCAATTTAACAAATCCATATCCCAGGAAAACGTACAGATTGGCAACTTCTTCTTGTCGTTCCAAACATGGATATACAGTTACGGAAAGAATATGAGGTGTCATTTCTGTAAAAAGACTTCTCAATTCAGCTTTTGAAAAATCAGAATTCCGTTGTTTATCCAATATATCAATACAGCAATTTATCCATTTTTTCTGTTCATTGTCATCTTTATCTTTAAGTGATTTTTTCACAACCTCTTGTGTCAACCTGTGAATACTTATTTTATTGTCTTCTATTCTAACCAAAGAGTATTCGGCAAGTTCATTTAAAATCTTTTTATATTCCTCATTATTCTTGATTTTCTCTTGCAAAGAAGGGGAGTATGATTTTAATTGTTTATTTGCATCTATAAACCAACTGCAATGAATGTTGTCTGGAGCAAAGAATGAGCAAAGATTAAGTAGTTGCTTTGTTTCCTCGTTTTCAATCATTCGGATTGAAATATTAAATGTAGCTTGAACAGGCAAAGTTTCACTTTCGTAATCGCCTTTTCGCAAAATCTCTAATAAAGACATTTTTATTAGCTTGTAGTATTCTTGATACGATTTTTTGTGTTTTTTAATATATGAGGCTGCTTGCTCTAAAGCCAATGGCAAATAACCAAGTTCTTTTGCTATGCTTTCCGCATATTTGTCTGGTTCTAATCCTGTGTCGAAGTCTTTTCCTGTATGTGTACGAAAAAATTCCTTTGCTTCCACTTCGTTAAATACCGTTAAATCAATATCTTCTAATTGAGGATATGTTTTTCGAGAAGTAATGATAAAATGTCGCTTGCTATTTACAAAAATATCAGTATCATATTTAAGTAGGTCTTCTATGTTCTTATAATGTTCAACATTATCAAGTATAAACAACCAATTATCATTTTCTTTCATCCATTTTTTTACCTTTTCAAGAATAACAGATTGGTTTTTTTCTTCTTTGTCTATTAAATTTTTTTCAATAGCAAATTGATATACCTGTACGTGTACATTTTCCTTTGAAAAGGCATTGATAAAATATACTCCTGACAAGTATTCTTTTTCGTGTTTTTTTGCATATTCACAAGCCAGTCGTGTTTTTCCAATTCCGCCCATTCCCTTAAGTGTTGTTTTGGCAATGTTAGATTTGTGTTCGGTAATAACAAGGGTAGAAATATCAATTGTACTTAATTTGTCTTCTATATCCTTTAAGAAAGTACGTTCAACAAAATGTGATTCGTATGTTGGAATTTTAAGGTATGAATCTTTTACTCTTGTCAGCAATTCATCAAGAATAATTTTAATGGATTCAAATTTGTCTTGGGGGAAGAAAATGGGTTTTATTTTTTGCTTTTCGAGTTCCTCGCGTCTTATTTTTTGTTTTTTTAATTCATTTTCATTTTCCTTGCCACAGGCTAATATGGCATAGTGAAACATTCCTGAATTAGTTAAGTCAGTCCAAAGTTTAACCGATTTATCTATTTTTTCCCTTGACATTTTTAGCGAACTACCTAAAAAGAGAAAACAAAAACCTTGATAAAATTTTGAAAGTGTTTTTACAAGGTCAGAATCGGAACGATATGCTTCGGTGTAGGATTTTCCTGTAAACACTATTTTCTCTACATCTGAAACACTACCATGAACTTTATATATCGAATGTTTTTTTTCTTTAATAACATCTGTAAGTTTTTCAAGTGCCTTAATATCATGGGGTAAATAAACCGGAAGAGCTATATTATGGATTTTCTCTAATATTTGGTCAAAATTGGAAGTGATAATGGGACCTTTGAATAGTTTTGGTATTACTGATACTGCTTCATCTTTCGCTTTATCTAAAATTATTTTCCATTCAATATCATTTAAATACCAGCCAAATGTTGTGCGAATATACTCATAGAATTTTTCTTTGCCTTCACTATCTTCTATTTTGTTAGCTATTTCGTATAAGTCTGGGTCTTTTGCCAATTTTTTTTGTAACAATTCTCATAATGAACAGATAAATAATTCCACCATGTAAGAAATTTATCATTAAATTCATCAATTTTATTTGCAAAATCAGAAAGTCCTGCGCCAATGAATGGCACAATGTGTCCGCTCTTGCAATACTTTGCCAAATCTTCAAAGTTTTTGCGATTTTGCGGCGCATGATTCATTATATCAGTAAAATTCATATAATGCAATAATATTTTTGCAAATATACAATTTTTTCGTTTGCTGTTTGCGCATTGTTCGTTTCTAAAAATGCTGTTTTCATATTTGTAAATATTAAAATATTAATAATGAGATAATTGCAATAAGTATAATAATCGGAACAAGAGTAAAAACAAAAGATAAAACCAACCTCAAAAGACGTCCTGTCCACTTCAAAAGTTTGTATCCGAGATATATACACAAGACAGTGGAAAAGGTCTTCCCAAAAGCGTAAATAAGCCCTGCAATCAGTGCTATCCCAATCAGAGAAAAACCAATTCTTATGTGGATTCTCGAAGCGAGGGAGTTTTGTTTCAATATTTTATATGTGTTTCGTTTAATCATGACTTTTTTTTTCTTCTGCGTCATCTGTCG
>JAISKT010000386.1 GCA_031261295.1 Candidatus Symbiothrix sp.
AAAACAGTTTATGAAGAATACAGCGGACTGTGGCAAGTCGAACGGGCGTTTCGCATCACCAAAGGTACTTTGGAGTTGCGACCAATGTTCCATTTTACAAAGAAACGCATTGAGGCACACGTCTGCATTTGCTTTGTGGCTTACAAAGTGTATAAGGAACTCGAAAGAATACTGAAAACAAGTGGGATAAATCTGAGCGTTGATAAAGTGTTAGACATTGCCAAAACCATAACCACATTGAAAATCCGGTTGCCAATCAGCAATGAAACAATAACAAAAACGATGTTGCTTACTCCAAAACATAAATCTATCGCCAAACTCTTTGACGATAACTTCTGGAAATCCATTTAGGGTGTCCCAGTGGCGAAGTCAGGCGATCTATATCGGCACCATCGGCTTTTTGGCACTAATTCTATCCAACTCCCCTCTACCAATGCTTTGAGAAAATTTAATCGTGCCAATTTGAGCCGACAGTGCGATTATGTGGAGCTGGTGAATTACAATTGTGGATCGCTACTTATATCTCTTTGCACCTCAAAAAATTCATCTCCAATATCGAACTTATATGGGTAGCGATTCTTGGAATGTCTAAAACCAGTATCAACAGAAACATCTAACCCTTGCGTTTTCAGATAGTCGGCGATTTCTGTTGTTTTTTGATATTCCTCTTCGCCAGCATAAGGAAAAAGCGTGACGATTTTATCATCCAAAAGTTTAATAACTTCGGGTGAACGCAAATTGTATTCAGAATCTTTGTTGATCCCCAGCCAAGTCCCATTTACACCGTACAAATCCATGATAATGGCAGTAACAGTATCTTGAACAACGTAAACATATTTTTCCGACGAGTTAAGCGCATTCGTCCCAACCAATCCACGCTTGCTGATAAAGTCATACTTTCCATCAGATGTTGCGACAAGACCAAACTTCACAAAGGCATCAAAGATCGCTTGAGTGGAGTAGAAAAGAGACAGCATTTGGAAGAGTTTTGTTAGCGGGAAATATTTTTGTCCCTTAACACGCATTTCTTCTTGACACCCCTCGCACACACCTTCTAAAAAATTCACTTTTCCTGCCCTGATTGGGTGACATTCCATTGTTTCCATTTCGTTTGTTGTTGATTTTTTTGTTTCTACTTCGTTAGCTCTCTCATTTTTTTCTTTTACATTCTCACTCATAATGTTTAATTTTTTAATACTTATTTCTCTTAATATCATTATACTTTATTCTATTTGAAAGCACTGTTGGCATGTTATTGGCACTATGAAATCGTATAATTCTACCAAAGAGCTAATCGTGCCTTTGATTAAATTATTGAATCAAGATACCTGTCATGTATTTTCTGGTCGAAAAGATGATACGCAATGTCAATTCTCTCAGGACATATTTGCCGGAACTCAACTGCATTATTTCTAAAAAGAGAATTTACTTTAACGTCCAATCCCTTATTCCCTAAATAGTTTGCAATATTTCTATCACTTTTATATTCTCCAAATCCAGGATAAAATGTAATATTTTTTTTCGCTAACAAGCTAATGATTTCGGGTAATTTCAAACAATAGCTAAGATCGCCCTCAATTCCCAGCCACGTCATATTTGGCTTCATCAGAGCCATCAGAATCGCTGAATAGCAACTATGTAATATCCCTACCGGTTTTTCGGATATACCAAGCTCATAAATACCGAATACCCCGAAAGGATAGCAGGAATCATACATACCATTTGAAAGGGGAATGAGTTTATACTTGTTGAAAACAGCAATGATGTCTTCCGATAGGAAATAGGAAGATAATATCTTGTACAGAAGCATCTGTTTATAATCCAGCCTTCCGTCCATTGGTATCCCAATAGAAGCATATTTCTCTTTAGACTTTGATTGATTGTTTTTTTGATTTTCCATTTTTTGATTTTTAATTATTAATATTTATACCTTGCACCATCAGCACTTTGGCACGAATCCTCTCTAACACTCCTCCGCCAATGCTTTGAAAAAATTTAATCGTGCCAATTTGAGCCGACAGTGCGATTATCAAGTCATTCATAAAAATTCATATTCCACTCACTAAAACACATATCCCCAATATCAAACCGGTATGGAAGGTGATTCTCTAAATTCCTAAGGCTACCATCGGCTTCAATATGCAATCCTTTTGTTTTGAGATCATCGGCAAGTTTTTTTTCACTTTTGTACGTATCTTCTCCGGCATAAGGATACAATATAATTTTTCTGCCTGCTAAAATATCAACAACTTCAGGCAAACGTAAATTATACTCGGAATGAATGTCTATACCCAACCAAGTTATTTTTGGGTACATTAGATCCATTAAGATAGCAGACACGCCATCACGGACTATTCCAACCGGCTTCTCCGGTGTTTTAAGTTCATCTGAGCCAACCAACCCATATTTGGAAATAAAATCGTATCTTCCATTATTAAGGGCTATGAGGGCATACCTCCAAAAGACATCATAAATCGCTTTGGGTCGAAAATAGGGTGACAGCATCAAGTACAAAGGTATTAGTGGATAATACTTCTGACCTTCATAGAGCATCATTATCAAACGGTCTGCATCTTCATCATCATGTGAAAAATTTACTTTTCCTGTTCGCATATTTTTTGATTTAAATTATTAATATTAATTTTCATTTAGTAGCACCATCGGCACTTGGTCGCACTACGAATATTGGCTTATACTATGCTATATGCCCAATTTATTCCTTGTGGAGCCGAAGAGCCATAGTGCCAATAATTTTTAGTCGGTTACTTCAACAAACTTCTTTTTGTACTTGCCTCTTTCGATTCGTTCAAAATAGTCCTCAATTCCAAGGAATTTCTTCAGTTGATCCTTTGAAAAGCCAAGTGCAGCTACCTTGTCACGCATTTGTGAAAGATAAAATGCAGGAGGCATTATTTCGTACACCTCTCGCTGTTTTTCGGTCATGCGTGATCTAATATCTTTTTTATAGACTAATCCGTGTACTTTTACAGCCTCTCTCATAAAGTAGTCGACCAGTAAGATTGCATTTTCTACGGCACGAATACCTATCTCGTCCTTGCTTTCGTTATCAACCGAAGCATAAATCATCTGTAGAATTAAAGCGAATCGGAGGGCATACGTGTCAAGTTTTACAAATGCTTCAAAATATGTGTTCCCTTTTTCTTCAAGGATTTTGTTGTAGTACTCGTTTCCGTTATGCCATTCCAGTATCCTGTCAAATGCTTCTTCGGTAAGTTTTATGATAGTTGGCATCGGTTCGCCTTGTTCGTTTATTGAAAGTTCAACATCCAATAATTTTTGGATCGCATCTTGGTAGGTTTTGACGAGCGCATCGTCAACCTCTTTGTCGTCCCATTTTAGAGGTAATAAACCGTCAGGCATGCTGAATATAAATCGGGCAGCCAAGCCGTTTTTGTCTTTATCTTTTGCAAACATTTTCTCTAATATGGCTGGTTGGATTGTGCCAAAAATCGAAACCGCTGTTGGTAAAACATAAAAGGGATCTGACGTAACACGATTCACGCTGGTTGGAACTCCACTCCATAAAGAATTATAGGTTTCCCCATCGCTACCACTGTTGTAACGATTCATGTTCTCAAAGAAGCCATTTAGTTCGTCAACTATCACACTAACTCCACGAGGGTTTTCGTTCAGCCGTTTCAAAAGGGTCTCCAAAGTATAGTTATCTAAAGTGTTAATCCTTAATTTGGGTTTCTTGACAGGAGGAAGCCCTTTTTTGTCTGTTTTACTCATCTTTTCAAAGACGGTGTATTCCTCCATTTTTTCTGCATACTCCTTATAATATAGTGCCTGCCTGTCCTCAATGGGTGTAAACATGAATCTAATAGGATGTGTCTTGCAAGTACCCGGATCGCCAACCAAAACACAATACAGATTTGCCATGACCGTAAAGCCTTTTTTAAATTGTAATCGGATGGTGCTACCTATGGCTGTTGCAAAAGCGACTAAAAGAGAAACTGCTGAAAATTCAATCGGAAACCCAACCTTGTCGTGCAATTCTTGAATCAAGTTGACAATTACTTTGGGGTAAACTGTCTCAAAGGGAAACTTGTTCGCTTCAAAAACGTCTCCGTAAACAGGCTCGCCCCCATAAGTGTATAAGTATTTTTTGTTATTAGTATCCATAGTTTTTTGTGTTTAATTGGATTAGTGTTGCTTCAACTTCTTCGGATTTAAACAATAGCCTTTTCCCAGATTTATAGGCAATAAGCACATTTTTGTCCATCAATCTACGAACACTGGACACGCTACAACGGAGTAACTCGCAAACCTCTTTGATAGTGAGCAACTGCATTGGCTGCTTGCCTTTTGATTTGGTTACAACCAAAAGTTCTGACTTTAGAAGTTCCCGCATTTCAGTTTTGAACTGACCGACCAACTCATTGGGGTTGACTTGAATGAAAATTGTTTTCTGTTTCATAAACATCAAAATTTAATTTTTTTTTGTGATTTGATGCTGCAAAGGTAGATTGTCCAAAAATCATAATCAAGTGATTATCAATTAATTGAAATCCCCAAAAGCGGGAACTTTTATCCTTTAAAAAGTCGTTTTCTATCCTCGATTTTGATAACAAACTAATATTCAGTCAATTGTTCAATAAGCAAAAACGGCTGTCCAAAAAATTATGGACAGCCGTTTTTACTACAATACTTTGGGATTTATTCGCAACAAATCTTTAAATTCCGATATAAAACTTTCTCTTCGTCTGTTAGGAATTTTAGCATTTCTTCTTTGGGGAGATTCCGACTAATTATTTTAGAAATTTTTTCCAAGATATCTTCATTAGGTTTAAAAGTCTTGATTTGCTTTAATACTGTTATCAATCTTTGTATGTTACGATCGGGTTTATTCCATAAAAGAGAAGTATCATTATGGGCTTCTTTGAGGTACTTATCAATCGTATCTTGGCGTTCACATAGAAATAAAGCAAGATATTTTGAAAATGATTTACCCTTACTCGTTTCAAAGCCTGCACATGAAAAAACGAGGTGCATCAAATAAACAAACGACTTAATATCTCTTTCTTCAAAAGACAATGAATCATAGATAAGTGATTTTATTCCATCTAACGCTACACGTGTTTCCAAATACCAAATTCTATAACGATCGCTTATGAACTGTGGTAAATCGTTTTCAATTTCTCTTATTCTGTCTTCGACAATACTTAATTCGTATTTATGCCCATCTTTAATTTCTTTTAATGCAGATGTTTTCAAGTTTTCATAAACTGAATTATCCTCTAAAAGTTGGATAAAATTAGTATGTCGGAGCAATTGTAAATAGGGGAAATCATTATCTCCATATTTTTCTATTTGATGTATCTTCATATGATTAACGCCATCTGCGTACTCGATATTTCCCTCTGTGTCAAATACAATACCCTTCGATGCAAGATTTCCAGTGATTCCATTATAGTCCTGCCAAATATCTATATCGAATTTAATGGTATCAGAAAAGTCATAAAATGTTGATTGTATTTTATCTTTCACAAATTTCTCTTCATAATAAGCAAAAAAGTTTCGTTTTAAGTGCCATTCATTCTTATTTTCAAGGTTTAATCCTTTAACAGACAATGATAAAAAATCTAACATTTTATAGACGTTATTCAACGGAATATTTGTAACCGCTTGTTTCTTTTCTTTCATAAATATATTTGAAAATTTGTGATTATTTTTACTTAAAAAATTCATGCCCCTGTAAACTCTTGGCATTTTCCTCTTTACTGATCCGAATGTAGCGCATAAAACTCGTTTCGGTTTTATGTCCTGTAATCTGCATAATCGACAGGCTTGGTACTCCCCGCTTAAATGCGTTGGTTGCAAAAGACCGCCTTGCGGTGTGAGAGGTTACTAATTTGTATTTGGGGTACGTCTTTTCCTGCTGTACACCCCCAGCAGTTTCCGTTATTGTAACAGGTACATCTATTTTTGCTTTTTCACAAATCTCCTTTATTACTCTGTTGGTTGCTTGGTTAGTCTGTACTTTCGGAGCCTGATTGTTGTATTTTGCCAAAATAGTCCGAACAATGGAACTTATCGGTATAACCACCTTATTTTTAGTCTTTTGTGTAATTATTGTGATAATATTCTGCTCAAAATCAACGTGTTTGCTTACATCTAACCGAGCAATATCACTGTACCGCATACCGGTATAGCAACTAATAATAAACGCATCTCTTACTTGTGCTTCATTCGGAGGCAACTCTAAGTTATAAATTATATTCAATTCATCTTCGGTCAAATAAATGGTTTCCACATCTTCACGTAAAACCCGAAATCCTTTCTTTAAAAATTCATTGTTGGTCGTGTAGCCGTTTTCATAAGCGTATCGAATGAACATCTTAATGTGTTTCAAGTACTTGCCTATGGCATTTGGCTTGTACTTCCCTCGTGAATGTTCGGATTCATGCAAGTATTTCACGAAATCGTTATAAAAGTCCATATCAATTGATTCAAAGGTCAAGCGAAGGTGTCTATCGGTAGTGTATTTCTTCAACATGCTTTTTGACACTCCATAATTGCGAATCGTTCCGGATGTTAATTTAAGCCCTTTGTCATTTAATATAGTACCATCCTCGCATTGAGCAAGGTAATCATCTACAAAAGACATAAAATCCTTGAATTGCTTGTGCTCTTTTTTCGGCTCCTTTTCGGATTCTTTTCGTTTTCCGATACGACCTAACTGATTGTCTAATTCAATTTTGATTTGTTCATTGGTCGGATGGATGTTTAGTGCCTTGAAGTTTTCAATGACTTGGATTAGTGCATTCGTTGTCCGTTCAATTTCAGTATTGATATTGCGTAAAACAGTTTGTAGTGTCGGATTGCCTTTCAGGGCATGATTGCGTTTGGGGTCTTCAATTGCACAGCCAGCCTCTATGTCCCAATATGCCGTTTTGATTTTTGATGATAAATAGTAGGTAAAACGTGTTCGCTCTATGCTCATGCGCACCCGAATGAGAGAAAACTCCTTTGTAGCATTCTTTAATGAAAATTGGAGTTTGTTTTTAGTACAATAATCTGTTCTTAAATTCATCGCATTCAATTGTATATCCTACCTATTTTTTGCAAACGATGTGCCAAAATTACTAAAAAATATGACACATGACAGCCTGACAGGTCAAAAACTCAAAAAACTTTGTATCTTTACTGCCGTAATTCATAAGGAAAAACAAATGGAAACATCTAAAAAAGTATTGGACGATGAAGCTATCGCTATTAGACAGCAACTCATTGAAGCAGCAATTAAAGGCGAGAAATTGTTTTACAGCGATTTAGCCATAGCAGGCGATGATCGGCACATGAACAAATTGAGTACTATTTTAAGTAAGATTTCACGTTATGAATGGAAAAATGGCAGACCGCTTCTGTCCGCTATTGTTGTGAACAAAGAGGACGATAAAGACAAAGCGTTGCCGGGTGCAGAATTTTTTATATTGTGTGCCGATTTAAGGACAAAAGATACACTGGATGAATTGCAATCAGCATGTTTCGCGTTTTGGAAAGATGAAGAGAATAGAAAAAAATACCAACTAATTTAATTGTGGGTTCCAATTTGGGTCTCAATTCGGTGGAACATTATGACAGTCAATGATACATTATGCAAGCAGTGACAGATAATACCGCAAAAGTTTAAGGTTATCACAAGTTATCAATTGCTACCATTTAGCATCAAAATTTCATATCCCGTCCGGACCGCAAAAGAGCAACTTAAAAGTTGCTTTTTTGCTTTTAAATTCTTCAAATTTTTAGTAAAATTTCAATGTTCCTTATTATTTCCAAAATAAATCCTTTAACTTTGTGCCGTAAATAATACAATAAATATTTTGCTTATGATATAATCGCGTAGTAATATGCAAAGTTTAAAACATTAAAAAATTGAGCTTTTTAGCTCTTATTCTCACTATTGTGAAGTCTGGTAAATTTCCTCCGAGGATAAGCAAGCGAAGGTTCACGCTCTATGAGCGTGAACTGTTCGTGCTTATTGGGAGGAAACGGTTTACCAGAGCCGACAATAGTAAATAAGCAATCAACGAGCAGTTTCACGCTTTTTTGTTTACTTGGAGATTTAAGAGTTTGAGGCATAAACTCTTAAAAACAATGGCAAAACAGTTTCAATACGAAATACAGCAATATCAGGAAGATTGCATCAATAATATCGTAGGTATTTTTGAACAGATAGGGCAAAATGTGCCTTTTAACGATGTAATAGCTTCACATTTATCGACAAACTTCTACCCTTTTAATCCTTCCACCAACAAGAATATTGATATAATGATGGAAACAGGTACCGGCAAGACCTTTACTTTCATTAAAACAATGTTTGAACTTAATCGGAAATTTGGCTACAAAAAATTCATCATTCTTATTCCTTCGGTCGCTATCCGCGAGGGAACAAAAACCAATCTCGAAGATACCAAAGAGTATTTCAAGGGAATTTATGCCAATAAGCGGGACAAAGAAATAGAAGTATTTGCTTACGAATCAGGCAAATTGAGTACCGTAGGACAATTCATTTCCAATCCGGATAAATTTTCGGCGTTGATAATGACACCTTCTTCGTTCAATAGCGACAAGAATTTGCTTAACAAGCCATTGGAAAGGGATATAAATCTGTTCAATCAAACAGGTGCAGTTCCCAAAAACTATTTGGAATGTTTGAAAATACTCAATCCCATTATTATAATGGACGAGCTCATAAATTTAAAGGCGATGCTTTTCTAAGTTATTTTGAGGGATTTAACAACTACTTTTTGAGATTTGGCGCCACTTTTCCAAAAGCAAGTAACGACCATAGGATTATCCCGCTTTCAAATGTAGCCTATACACTCGACAGTATTTCTGCTTTTCGTCAGAATTTAGTCAAAAAAATCGTAGTTTATACGCAAGATGTGGCACAAAACAGTCAAACACTTGTATCTATTGCCGACAATAAAAGCACAGTAAATGTCAATTCGCTCGTGAATGGCATTATTCGTAAAGAAACATTGCGAAAAGGCAGTAGTTTTAACGGACAACTTATCACTAAAATAAACAAAGACAATATAGCGCTTTCTAATGGCGAGATTGTAAAAATGGATTACCATTTGAGCGATGAGGCGCTTCGCCAAATGATTCGCACAACCATAAAAATACATTTTGAAAAAGAACAAAATCTTTTTAACAAAGGAATAAAGGCGCTTACCTTGTTTTTTATGGAAAGCGATGTATCAATGTTTCGAGGCGACAATCCGAAAATCAAAAAGATTTTTGAAGAAGAATACAATGAAATAATTACGAATTACAAATTACGAATTACGGATGAAAAATATCTAAAATACCTTGAAAATGATTATGACGAAACCGGTACGTTGCAAGTTCATAAAGGTTATTTTTCGGGTGACAAAGGCACAAAAGAAGAGCAAGTACAATTAGGTGTAGATGAAATTCTTAAAGACAAGAAAAAATTGCTCTCGTTTGAAAGCTCAACTCGATTTATTTTTTCGATATGGGCGTTGCAGGAAGGCTGGGACAATCCGAATGTATTCACTATCTGCAAATTATCCAACCAAGGAAGCGAAATTTCCAAACTGCAACAAATTGGACGTGGATTGCGCATTTGTGTCAATCAGAATTTGAAACGCAATACTATCAGTAAGTTTGCAGGAAACGAAGAAGATTTTTGGGCGGTAAACAATCTTGATGTGGTAGTGTCCGACAAGGAAGTTGGTTTTGTTGAGGAAATTCAAAAGGAAATTTTGGATAATTCATTCTTCGTAACCGATACATTTACGGAAGTTGATTTGAAAAAAGTGCTGAAAGAAAAAACGAGTTTTGATGATGCCACAGTTCGACGTTTATTCAAACGACTCGATGACCAACAAATGATTATCTTTAAGGAAACAATTGAAGGACAAGATGTCTTTGAAAAATCGTCAAACTACTCAATGATTCTGAAAGAGCAAACCGATTTACCACCCGAACAATACAAAGCTCTCGAAAATCTGTTTGCCGATGTGAAAAACTATGTGCAAAACGCTAACAATAGGCGAACAAAGAAGAATCTGAAAATAAAAGATGCCTGTGTAAAAGAATTTGAAACGCTGTGGCACACAATCAATAAAAATGCTTTTTATATGATTGAAAATTTGGATGAAAATGCACAAACACAACTCATTATCAAAATAGCAGAAGAAATCGCAGAAATAAAAATTGATGAAATTTTGTTGCAAACAATGCGACGGGAATTGAATATCAGAAAATTAGAAGAAGATGATGCTATTGTAGAGACGTTGCACACAAAGTCTTCGTACAGTAGCAAATTAAATTATCTGGAATTTGTTCAACAATTGGCAAGCCAAAGCCACACGCCATTGCGTTTTGTTATCAATATCTTCAATGCTTTGCCCAATGAGTTCAAAACAAAAATGATAGCCAACAATCCGGCTCAGGCACTCAAAGAAATGGCTGAAATCATTAATAAGCATTTGCTTGGCAACATAAAAGCACGAATAAAATACGAAACTATTGAAGGTAAAATGGCAAGCAACGATATGCTTAGAGAAAACAAAATACTTTACTTGAAAGCGGGTAGTTCCGGCAAATATCAGGAAGACATTACCAACACCTATTTTTCGCAAAAAGAAAAATGGATATTTGAAGATGTGATAGAATACGACAGCGAGTTTGAAAAAGAGATAATTCTGTTTGACCCAAAAATTGACAATATTGAGATTTTCGGCAAATTGCCTCGTCTGAAAATTAAAACCCCTTTGGGCGAATACAATCCCGATTTCTGCTACGCTGTGAAAGGCGCTAATAACAATAAACTGTTCCTTGTGGTGGAAAGCAAAGGTTACAATACCCTTTCCGACATTCCGCCCAAAGAGAGAGGCAAAATTGATTTTGCTAAAAAATATTTTGAAAAACTCAACGAGCAAAATAAAGACAAAAATATCAGCATTCGTTTTGTCGAGAGAATCAATAAAACGCAATTGGCAAGTTTAATACAAGAAATAACCCCAAATGAATAGCAATTCACAGTGCCGCAGGCACGACACTTTATTAACCGTATGCTTTAGCTTACGGTTAGTGGGCACTCACTCTCGCATAAGTCCCGCAGGGACGACACAATCAAGTATCGCCCTTGCAGGGCTTGGGATTGGTAGTAGGATTTCCGACCGTAAGCTAAAGCATACGGTTAATAAAGTGCTGTCCAGCAGCCACATAACAAATCACAATAAAATCATAATTCAAAAAATATGAATCAGAAAGAACAATTTATAAATGCCGAATTTTCCATAATGGACGAACAGAACGAAAATCGTTTACTTAAATTTTTGAAAGAAAATTATCCTGCTGTAATTCGTGACAACGAAATTAAATGGGACGAATTGAAAACCGCTCTCGGCTTGCCCATTGACGAAAGAACCAACGGTTACGGACTGAATTTTATAGGGCGAAACGTGGCAAAAGCAAAATATGCTCAAAAGACTGCCAAAGAGTTGCGTATCAACAACGAACTCTCTAAAAATTTCGATACCACGCAAAATATAGTGTTGAAAGGCGATAATCTCGACTGCCTGAAAATTCTGAAATCATACTACAACGGCAAGATAAAATGTATTTACATTGACCCGCCCTACAACACGCAAAGCGATGAATTTGTCTATCCCGACAAGTTCGATGCCGAAGAACGTGAAGTGTTAGGCTTGGCAAATTTGAACGAAGATGATATTGCTCGAATGGAATTTAGTTTTGGCAACAAGCGCAGTCACAACGGTTGGCTTTCATTTATGTATCCGCGCCTGATGCTTGCCAGCGATTTGCTTTCCAATGATGGTGTGATTTTTATTTCCATAGATGATAACGAACAGGCTAATTTGAAATTGCTTTGTGATGAGATTTTTGGAGAAGAAAATTTTGTTGCAGATATAGCATGGAGAAAAAAGGCTGGTGGAGCAAACGATTCAGCAGATATAGCAGTAGAGCATGAGAATGTCTTAACTTACAAAAAAGGAATAAATGGAATCGGTAAAATTCCATTAGGCGAAGATAGATTAAAACAGTATAAACATGAAGATGAAAAGGTAAGCACCCATGGGAAATATACAACTAAAGATTTAAATGACAAATCTCTTCAAGATAGTTCCGGACTTCATTTTGATATTACTTGTCCTGACGGTAGTTTACTCAAAGGAACAGAAAACCAATGGAAATGTAACAAAGAAACATTTTATAATCGGCTTAATGATAATCGAATTGTTTTTGTTCAAAATCAAATCGGAGAATGGAAATGTCATTACAAAATTTATCTTAATGAAGAAAAAGGAGAGCTTAAATATGATGATGAGGGGAATACTATTCAAAAGGGAAGAAATTTAAGTTCCGTGATACTTGATGTTTTGAACAGAAATGGAAGCAATGAAATTAAATCACTATTCAATTGTTACCCTTTCTCATATCCAAAGCCAAGTGAATTGATTAAAAAATTTGTTGCGTGTGGTTCCTGCAAACAATCAATAATATTAGACTTTTTCGCCGGTAGTGGCACAACAGGACACGCCATAATGCAACTCAACGCCGAAGACGGAGGCAATCGCAAATTTATTCTTTGCCAAATAGACGAGCCGATAGATGAGAAAAAGAAAAAAGAGGCTTTCGATTTTTGTACTAATAACAATCTACCACCGGTAATTTCAAGTATCACTATTGAAAGATTAAGACGTGCAGGCGAGAAAATCAAAAAAGAAATCGAAGAAGAAAACAATAAAGCAGGCATATTTCCCGAAAATAAAAAAGCAATTCCCGATATTGGTTTCAAGGTTTTCGATACGATTGATGCCCCGAAATTGACATTGGAAGACGAACAAATAATGATTTTCGGCAATTCGGAACAGCATCCCATAGACCGAATTTACAATATGATTTTCAAAGTCGGCTTAGACAATCCCACTATTCCACCAAAAGAAATCGTAAAGGATTGTATGTATCGCACCGAAGATACAGGCAGTTATTACATTACCAACGCTACAGAATTAGACAAATCCACCGTAAGGGTTGAAAATTTTCAACCCCTACAAGATGCAATAAAATCGGGTGGAAAAATCTTTATAGATGGTTGGACGGCTTCAATTAATACTGCCTTACAGCAATACAAGGAAGATATTAAGTTGGTATTTTAAGGGACTATCTAAAATGGAACAGGTTAATTATTAAAAAGATTCATTTTCTTTTCTGTCATAATATTTTATCTGATTGATATATCCAATGATTTGCCGGCATGTTTCTATTCTCAAATATCTCGGCCATTAGCCTGTTGCCTCTGCTCAATGTGTTGAGTAATTCGCGTATGGAATTGAAATGGTTCATAAATTCAATAAAAGTAAGAAGATAACTTTTCAATACCATATTTATGTTTCTCCGGATTTGTTTCTTTCAATTTCAAGATATTTTGTAGTTTCCATTTGACAGACGGGGTTTATGAGTAACTTTAATTCCCGGTACAGTTTTCTCTATCTGCCGTTTAAGTTCCGCCAATCGTATATTTATTTCGTTGCCGATACATGAAAACTTTTTCCTAATTGCAAATTATAGCATGAAAGCGCAGGATAGGCAAGAGGTTTATCACCGGTACGATACATCACTCCTTTGGATAACGCAGACAGCCATCCCGAATTTCGGTATTGTTTTAACAGTTGGTCGAAATAGCCGTTTTCTTTCAACCAACTGGAAAAATATAATTTCCCCGGATAGGCGTTTAACAGCAGCTTGTTTATTTTATTTACTTTTTCTATACTTATGCTATATAATAGAAAAATATTTCTAACTGCAAAAGTAGAATATTTTTTTGAATTAGCAAAACAATAGGTTGAATCTATTATTAATTTATATATCCATTGTTTATAAATGAATATTATTTTCAACTATTTTCTCCGCATAGTGAAAAATTACTGCTAAAACTTTTGTCGTATTCCAAAAACTCCCTACCTTTGCCCCATCGCTCATTGAAACAATTCAAAAGGCTGAAAATCAAAATTTTAAGGACTTTTTCTTTGTCCCTATTCGATGCAAAATTGTGATATTTGGGGAATCCCTCAAATCTCCCACAAATTAGATTGTTTTTCACTGAATCACAGTATTTTGCATAGCGTTCATTTGGGCTTGCCTATAATAAGTAATCAGAAGATGAATGCATATTTGAAAGAAATAGCCGGTAAGCCTAAAGCTTTCGTAACTTTTTGTTTAGTGAAATATCTGTAAAAATGTTGTCCAACTAAACTTTTTTTGTTAACTTTGTTTAATTATAACTTTTTTTACATTAAAAACAACAAAATTACAAGTTTGAAATGATCTGAAAAAGATCGTCTTTTTTATGTTTTTTTAATCGGTCAATAGCGTAAAAAATAATATAAATGAGCGACATACAACAACAAGTACAGCAGCACACACAACAAAAAACGGCTGTAAAAACACAAAGCGTAACGCAGCAATCGCTGCAATGCCCCAACTGCGGAGCGATGATTTCAACCGCCGATACGTTTTGCGCCGAATGCGGAATGCGCGTCAATACCAATTCGTGTGCTAAATGCGGCGCAGAGCTTGACACGCCTCACAACAATTTTTCCAATTTATCGCCCGGAAGTTTGGAAATCAAAATATTCCTTTCTATTACCGCCGTACTGCTTATTGTATTTTTATGGATAATCAGAATAAAAAAGAAAGAATAAATATGGAAAATAAAAAACAATAATGAATATGAATAATTGGAATACTCTTCAAGTAACGCTGTCCATTGAGTTTCATCCGTCAAGCGCAGGCAGGGCGAGCGAGGAAATTTACAGCCATTCGCGCACGGAAATTTGGCAGCATAAAGTTGTCAATCAGCAGTCGAGAATGCCTTTGCGCTATCAAATACGCCCGCACGTTATCAACGACGAGGTATTTAACGGACTTTTGCTGTTGTACGCCGGCGGTGAGTTTGGTAGCCGCGAAAACCAGATTGCAACGATTAATTTTGAAATCGACCTGAAAGAAACAAATCGTTTTGTATCAATTGTATCACAAAAAATCTAGAAAATAAATAATAATTAAAAAAGAAAAATATGTCAAAGAAAAAAAAGAAAAAATTGTCAAAGAAAAAAAGGCAAATTTTATTTGAAAAGGAACAAAAGGAAAATCTGTCAAAGAAAAAAAAGGAAACTTTATCTGAAAAGGA
>JAISKT010000117.1 GCA_031261295.1 Candidatus Symbiothrix sp.
CAAAAAAAATGTTTTTTTCATATTGTTATTTTTAAAAATTTATACTTATAAAAGAGGGTAAGGCAACCGCATAAATAAATTTAATAAATACAAAGAATGAAGAAATGATGAATGTGTAAGTACAAATGGTTGCCTGTACCCTCAAAAAGGACGGACGTCTTCAACTAACTAAAAATATGAGAGTGTAAATGATTAAAATGAAGCGCCCGCCCAATTTCCTATGACTTGTTCTGCATATTTGTAGAATTGTTTATGCTTCCAAGTCCCTGAGAAGCGGTTATTTAAAATAAAAAAACGTGGACTTGAACTTTATTCGTATTGGAGGTTATCGACTACCCGTATGTACAAATAAGTTACGCCCACGCATCTGCGCGTACGTTTACTAATTTAATCTTGTACATACTGAAAATTGTCGATATTTCCAATACAAGAATAAAAGCTAACGCTTTTTTTATTAATGAATTATGTCTTTATATACTATTTTCTATTTTGTAATAAATTCTTTTTATCGTTTATTTGATTAACAAAGATAATATGTTTTTTTGAAATAAACAAGGAATTAAGAAAAAATAACAAAAATGAGTGTCACTCAAACCGGATGGTTTTTGCCGGAGCTATTTTTGCGACCAGATAAGACGGCCCGATCAGCATCACAAGGGTAACCGCCAGTGTACCGAGATTAATCAGAATCAAAGAAAGGATATTCAGGTCGATCGGGACAGTGGATACATAATACACTTCCGGATTTAATTTGAACAGGCCGGTATATTTTTGAATGAAACAGACAGCCAAGGCAATGAGGTTTCCCCACAACAAACCTTTCCCAATCAAAAAGACCGATACATAGAGGAATATCTTACGGATATTGGTGTTGTTTTCGCCCAAAGCTTTCAGTATCCCGATCATATTGGCGCGCTCCAGGATGATGATCAGCAAACCGGAAATCATGGAAAAGCCTGCTACCAGCACCATCAATAACAAAATTACTACGACATTTGTATCCAGCACATCCAACCAGGCAAATATCATGGGATTGATCTGCTTGATGGATCGCGTATAATAATGGTTTCCCAAACGGTCGTTTTGTGCGGCCAGGTCGTAATAAACCGCATCCAATGTTTGGTCTAATTTTTCATAATCATTGACTAAGATTTCCAAACCGCTGACCATATCTTCGTCCCAATCGCTCAGGCGCCGGATTTGCCGGATGTCACCCAAGATGAACAATTTGTCGTAATCGACAAAATTAGTTTGGTAAATGCCTGATATATGATACTTTCGCGCGCGTACGGGTTCCTGGATAAAATAACAAATAAACGAATCATCCAAATGAAGATTCAGTTTGTCGGCAATATTTTTGGAGAGAATCACATCCGTAAGGGAAGAATCCGGTGTCAGATGCAGGATGTCTCCTTCCACCAGGTTTTCCTTGAAAAAATCCCAGTCGAAATTTTCATCCACTCCTTTTAATATGACTCCCTGAAAATCATTTCCCGTTTTGATGATCGCCGGTTTGGTCGCAAAAGATTGGATGTGCCGGACATTCGGCGTCTCTTTCAATTGCGCCAACAACGTATCGCTGAAGGCAACCGGATGGGTTTCATACGAGGCATTGCTGTCAAAATTAGTTACCTGGATATGGGAACCAAAACCAATCACCTTATTCCGCACTTCTTTTTTAAAGCCGACAACGATGGCAACCGACAAGATCATCACTGCCAATCCCAATGCCATACTGATGATAGCCATACGAATAGCCGGAGGCGAAACCTGTTTTTCGCCGTCCTTATCAAAATAAATCCGTTGCGCAATAAAAAACGAACAACTCATAAATGGAGAGTTAAGAACTAAAAACTAAGAACTAAAAGCTAAAAGTTGGCTGACGCCTGTTACTTAAACTTTCCAGGTTTTAAAAACCTGGAAAGTTTTTAAATTCGCTAATTGTATGCTTCGCACAACTTTTAGTTTTTAGTTCTTAGTTTTTAGTTTTTTATATTCTTCGAGGGCTTTTTCAAGCACCAGCATTGCTTTTTGCAATTCTTCTTTTTTCAGTACATAGGCAATACGGACTTCATTTTTACCCAATTCGGGATTGGTATAAAATCCGGAAGCGGGAGCCATGAAAACCGTTTGTCCTTCGTATTCAAAATCCGACAGGCACCAGGCACAAAATTTATCCGCATCATCGACCGGCAAACGGGCAATGGTGTAAAACGCACCCATCGGAATCGGGGAATAAACGCCGGGGATGCGGTTCAACGAATCCACCAGAAAGTTGCGCCGTTCCAAGTATTCCTCATACACATCCCTCATGTATTCTTCGGAAACACCCAAAGAGGCTTCCGCTACAATCTGGCCCAACAACGGCGGACTTAATCGCGCCTGGCAAAACTTCATGACGGTCTTCCGCAATTCTTTATTTTTGGTAATCAACATGCCTTCCCGGATACCGCATTCGCTGTATCTTTTGGAAACAGAGTCAATTAAAACAACATTTTCTTCAATTCCCACCAAATGCAAGGCGCTGATATAAGGAGAACCGGTGTAGATAAATTCGCGATAGACTTCATCCGAAAACAGGTACAAATCGTATTTCTGCACCAAGTCGCGGATTTTGTTCATTTCCGCCCGCGAATACAAATAACCGGTCGGATTATTCGGATTGCAAATCAGGATACCTTTGGTCCGTTCGTTGATCAGCGCTTCAAATTTTTCGATGGGCGGCAACGCAAAACCCTCTTCAATGCTGGAAGCCACCGTCCGGATCACGGCCCCGGCGGAAATCGCAAAAGCCATGTAATTGGCATAAGCGGGTTCGGGAACAATGATTTCGTCTCCCGTATTCAGGCAAGCCATAAAGGCAAACAAAACCGCTTCCGAGCCGCCGGTGGTAATAATGATGTCGTCGGCGCTGACATTGATTTTGAATTTGGAATAATAGGTCACCAACTTTTCGCGGAAACTGCGGAACCCGTCGCTCGGACTGTATTCCAGGATTTTCCGGTCCAAATTGCGGACGGCATCCAATCCGATTTCCGGAGTTGGAATATCCGGTTGGCCAATATTCAAATGATATACTTTCAATCCCCTTGCCTTGGCGGAATCAGACAGAGGAGCTAATTTGCGAATAGGAGAAGCGGGCATTTCAATACCGCGAGTCGAAATTTTCGGCATAAAAAAACATTTATTAATAGAAATTGGTTACAAAAGTAAGCGATTCCATTGTTATAACAAAATTATTGGCTAATTTCGCAGCCAAAGAGAAATTTTAGCGCTATGATTGATATTAACAATCCCAAAAACAGTTTTATTTTATTCTTGCTGGCAATTCTATTGTTTCCTCTCAATTCGTTTTCACAAGACTGGGAAAGTGACTCTACGCTAATCGATACCAGGATTCCGGTTAATCCCTATTTTCTTCCGGTAGTTTTCGACGGGAAGTTTTCGGATGATATTTCCGTTCCGTTTCCCAAAGATTCCGTACCCAAAAAAGAAGACGCTCTTTTCCCGGCATTGAAATCCCCATCCTCTTTATTCCATCCGGATCCGATAGTAGATAGTTTCCGGAAAAAGGCTCGCCGGAATTATTTAAGCACTCATATTCAATCGGTAAAATATACATTGAGTGATTTTCCCGAAGAAGTGGAAAAGGTAAAAGGAATACAACCCAATATCTTCCGGAGTCTTTTTGCAGTGGAACCCGAAGTAGAGAAAGACGACATCGATCCATCGGCCCGTTTTATCCCGAAACGGAAATATTGGGTGCGAGGTGGAAGCAGTTTATTGCAGTTTTCTCAAAACCATATTTCAGATAACTGGTACAAAGGAGGGGTGGGCAATTTGAATTTGCTCAGTGTGCAGAGTTATTCCGCCAACTATAAAAAAGACAAACTGCAGTTCAATAACCTGATAGAGTGGAAATTAAGTTTTTTTACCAATCCCAACGATACCCTGCGGAGCTTCCGTCTGGTAGAAGACCTGATTCGGACGTATAGCGATGTGGGATTCAGGGCGTTCAACGATAAATGGTCTTATTCTTCCAACCTTGAAGTCAAAACCCAACTATTCAAAAATTACACGGAAAATACAAACAATTACATTTCCGCACTCTTTTCCCCCATACAGGTAAACCTGGGTATTTTAGGTATGAAATATCAAATTGAGAAAGTTTCTAAAAAGGATAAATACAAGAAATTTAATTTGTCTCTCGACCTTTCACCCTTGTCTTTGCAATATACCTGGTTGGAAGACAAGAAAATAGATGTCAAAAGATATGCTATTGAAGATGGAAAACATCACCTGCTGGATATAGGTTCTACCTTAAACGGCAAACTGATTGTGAATTTCAACCGGCAAGTAACACTTACCTCCCGCCTCAAGTATTTCACCAATTATGAGAAAGTAATTGTTGAATCGGAAAACGAATTGAATATCTCCCTCAACCGCTTTTTCTCCACCCGCTTTTACCTATACGGCCGTTTCGACGACAGTAAAGGCTTGAAAAAAGACAAAACGTTGGGATACGTTCAATTAAATGAATTGTTCAGTTTTGGCTTTAACTATAAATGGTGAGAAAGCGTCTGGCAGCCCATTATCTCTTTCTTCCGCCCGGCAAGGTCTTGAAATTGCGTTCCGTCGAATTGGATGAAGCGAACCGTATCTGCGGGATTTTCCCTTTGGACAGGGAAACGGCCAGTACCACATTTTTCAATGGAATATTGCTTTTTACCAAGCAGGAAATCGTTCTTGAAGAGTTATTGCAAACATTGAAGGAAAAAAAGCAACAGCATCCGGAAGCAACTGTATTTCAACTTTTAGAAAACCGGCATTTCCCGGAAATCGGGGAAGAAGATGCCGTGTTTTTTTACAATATTCAAGCATTCTGAATGCCAATAACTCGTAAACCTTCCAGGTTTTAAAAACCTGGAAGGTTTAGCTACAACGTGAATATTTAATCTAATTTCAGCACCGCCAGGAATGCTTTCTGCGGTACTTCCACATTCCCTACTTGTTTCATCCGCTTTTTTCCTTCTTTCTGTTTCTCCAGCAACTTGCGCTTCCGGCTGATGTCGCCGCCATAACATTTGGCCGTCACATCTTTCCGTACCGCTTTGATGGTCTCGCGGGCAATAATCTTGGCGCCGATAGCCGCCTGTATCGCCACATCAAATTGCTGGCGGGGAATCAGTTCCTTTAGTTTTTCGCACATCCGGCGACCAAAAGTAACGGCATTGTCCACGTGGGTCAGCGTAGAAAGGGCATCCACTTGTTCGCCATTCAAAAGAATATCCAATTTAACCAATTTGGACGGACGATAATCGTGCATGTGATAATCAAAGGAAGCGTACCCCTTGGAAATACTTTTCAGTTTATCGTAAAAATCAATCACGATTTCTCCCAGCGGAAGGTCGTAAATAATTTCTACGCGGTCGCCGGAAATGTAATCCTGTTTGATTAAAACGCCCCGTTTGCCGAGGCAAAGCGTCATAATCGGGCCGATATAATTGGTAGTGGTAATGACGGAAGACCGGATAAAAGGCTCGTCGATATGGTCTATCAGAGTCGGGTCGGGCAATCCCGCCGGGTTGTGCACTTCCTTGCAATTGCCCTGCTTGTCATATACTTTATACGAAACATTGGGAACGGTGGTAATCACATCCATGTTGAATTCCCTGTCCAAACGCTCCTGCACGATTTCCATGTGCAACAATCCCAGGAAGCCGCAACGGAATCCAAAGCCCAAAGCGACAGACGATTCCGGTTGGAAAGTCAATGAAGCATCGTTCAACTGGAGTTTTTCAAGGGAAGAACGCAGGTTTTCAAAATCCTCGCTCTCTATCGGATAGACGCCGGCAAACACCATCGGTTTGACTTCTTCAAAACCTTCGATAGCGCGGTCGCACGGCCGTTTGACATGCGTAATGGTATCGCCGACTTTTACTTCTTTCGAAGCTTTGATACCCGAAATGATATAACCTACATTGCCGCAGCTCACTTCCGGGCGGGGCGACATTTCCAATTTCAAAATACCCACTTCATCGGCTTCGTATTCTTTGCCGGTCGCCACAAATTTAACAAAATCGCCTTTCTTTATCGTACCGTTGACGATTTTGAAATAAGCGATAATTCCCCTGAACGAATTGAATACGGAATCGAAAATCAAGGCTTGCAGCGGCGCATCGGGATCGCCTTTCGGAGCCGGAATTTTTTCGATAATGGCATCCAGCAAAGCGTAAACGCCTTCGCCGGTTTTGCCGCTGGCACGAAGAATATCCGAACGATCGCAACCCAACAGTTCCACGATCTGGTCTTCCACTTCTTCGGGCATCGCATTGGCCAAATCCACCTTATTTAATACGGGAATGACTTCCAAATCATTTTCCAGCGCCATATACAAATTGGAAATCGTTTGTGCCTGAATACCTTGCGTGGAATCGACAATCAACAGCGCCCCTTCGCAGGCGGCAATGGAACGGGATACTTCGTACGAAAAATCCACGTGTCCCGGAGTGTCAATCAGGTTCAGGGTATATTCTTCCCCCTGGTATTTGTACTGCATCTGGATGGCGTGGCTTTTGATGGTGATTCCACGTTCCCGCTCCAAATCCATGTCATCCAACACCTGCGCCTGCATGGCTTTTCCTTCCACAGTCTGGGTGTACTCCAATAAACGGTCAGCCAAGGTACTCTTACCGTGGTCTATATGGGCTATAATACAAAAATTCCGGATATGTTTCATTTGTCATATTTACTAAATGGCGCCACAAAGATACGGAAATCCTTTAAACGACAAAAGGCCCTCTTCACAGGGGCCCTTTTATTCAGTTTTAATAGGCATTAGTCTTAAGGCAAAAAGATTGTTTTAGGTTACCGGATACAAAGGTGGCGGTT
>JAISKT010000194.1 GCA_031261295.1 Candidatus Symbiothrix sp.
AGTAATATCCAGGCAATGTATAAAATATTTCCGGCAAGGAAAACCGCCAGAATCGGTAAACTGTAATAAGCTAATATGAAAGCAAAGACAAAGAAATTGAAAAACGAAAAGAGCGTTGATAAAGTGGTTCCGGTCATGAAACTTTGGATGCGGGAATGGTCGCCGATGCGTTGCATGATATCCCCGATGTTTTTGGCATCAAAAAAACGCAAAGGGAGTTTCATTAATTTAGTGAGAAAATCCGAAATCAGCGAGATGCTGATGCGGGCGTTGACATGCAAAGTAATCCAACTCTGGATAAAAGTGACTGCCATTTGGGTAACGGACAGCACCAATTGGGCAATCAATATCAGGGTAATCAGGCTCAGGTTGTTGTTGCTGATTCCCTGGTCAACGACCGCTTGAGTCAAGAAGGGAAATATCAGAGCCAGCACGCTGCCCAAGAGCATCCCTACTGCCAATTGGACAATCTACGATTTGAAAGGGAAAAGATAACGCAGAAAATAACTTAAATTCTTCTCTTGCTTTTCTTTATCATCTTCCTGCAGGTAAAAATCGGGAGTCGGTTCTAATAATAAGGCAATACCTGTATCTTGTCCTTGGGTTTTGGAACTGATCCAGCATTTGAGAAAAGCTTCCTTGGTCATGGGGTATTTTTCTCCGGCAGGGTCGGCAATGAACAGCTTTTCTCCCCGCCGTTTTATACCGTAACAGACTACGAAATGGTTTTGATTCCAATGCAGGATACAAGGAAACCGGACATTATTCGCCAATTGCTCAAAATCAATTCGCACACCGGTAGTATGAAAACCGATGCTTTCGGCTGCATCACTGATACCCAGCATACTCACGCCCTCACGAGTGATGAACGATTTTTCACGCAAGGTCTGCAAGGAATAGCTGCGACCGTAATGCTTCGCTATCATACGAAGACAAGTCGGGCCGCAATCCATTGCGTCCAATTGTCGGTAATGAGGGAAAAGTTTTTTCACTTCAGGGTATTAATTCTTCAAGCATTTTACGCATCTCGTCATTTCCAGGATAGGATGTGAATTTATGTTTGAATACTCCATTGGTATCGAATATCAAATAGGTCGGGATACCGTCAAATTCGTATTTATCCGAATAGGAGATGCTTTCCCATTCTCCATCATTCTCCAAGTAATAATGTTCCCCGCCTATTCCCTGAATTTTCTTTTCCCATAATTCCTTAGGAGAAGAACTATTAGTGATATAAACAAAAATGACATCCTTGCCTATCATCTCTTGCTTAAGTTCACGAGAGGTTTGCATAGCTTTCAAACAGGGACTGCACCAAGTTGCCCAAAAATCTATCAAAACGACTTTCCCTTTGTAGCGGGCAACAATAGAATCAATCAACAGGCCTTTCGGATGGTCGTGTGCGGGATCGGTCAGTTCTTTTTCCGGAACTATAGGGGTTTCATTGATTTTCAGATGAGCGGTTATTCCGGCAATTTTTTCAATTTCTTTGTTTTTATTCAAAAGAATTTTGGCTATTTCTTCCTTTTTCCCTTTGAAATAATTCGTAATATTTTCTTTCTGTTGATTGGATAAAGGGCGCGAGGCATCGTTGAATTGTTGAGCATAACTGTTGGTGGCCAACAGGTCGTAGAACAATCCTTTATCGAAACCGACCAAATCGGACAGGATCTCTTTTACTTCTTTCATCCACCGGTCAATAGGCGTATCACCGATTGGCGGAATACTTAAAGTGTCATTTCTGAGGATTCGTTCCAATACCGTAGAATAAGTCTGATTATATAAATATTGAGAATTATTCAAATCAAACTCTTTGAGAAAAGAGTAGTAAGACTTATCCGGCTCTTGTGGTGTAAAATCATCCGGTTCCTCTTCATTCTTAAAATTCCTGTAATTCAGAGACATATAATCCTTATAATCAAGAAGCACTTCTGCCAAATAGATTAGTTTAAATTCGTTTGAAATCCAGTTTTTCGCCTTTGGTGGCAGCGATTCACCGTCTAATGCAAATGTTATTTTTTCTTTCATTCTATCCATTGCGTATTGCCGGAATTCTTCCGGTTTCATATCGTAATATTTCTTACGAGTACTTCCCGGCGAATGCAGAAAATTATCCATCAATTCATAAGAACAGAGTATCGTATCGGAAGCGGCCAACAGACTGTTTTTTGTATATTGCACCTGTATAGGGTTGTTTGGGTCATAAAGAATTTTTACTTGCGTTTCTTCATTGGAAATCAGAGCCACTCCAACAGAAGTCCAGTTGAAAATATCCGAACCAATAAACCCGATGGTATTACATTCGATGGGTATTTCTTCAAAATAAAAGCTTCCATCGACAGCTAACTGCGTTTCATAATCCATTATTTCGGCAGTAACCGGATAAAAAACCTGTAAATAGACAAATGGCGGTTCTTCGTCTTTTTCCCCATGATAATCCATTACTTTACCCGACAGGTTGGCGGTTCCGGCCTTGATTTCAGGGTTGGGCAACTGTTCCACCGGAGTTTGATCTTTTTTACACGAAAAAAAGGACAGGACAATGACTGTCAAAAAAACACTGAATAAAAAATGTTGTTTCTTCATTTTCATAACTTATTTTATTTGGAAACTATCTCTTTCGACAAGACAAAAAAGATAGTTTCCTTGATTTTAATTTACTATAGATCAGCGCAATAAAATGCTCCTAAAAGAGCAACACAACGACCTGAATGAACTTTATCATTTGCATCTTTCCATGTGCACTGACTGGTTGCACTCTTCCCATTACAAGCAGTAATTCTTGGTGATTCGTTAGTTCCACTGCCACTGCCACCGTCAAAATCATGCAAACCCTCTGATCCTAAGGTATCCGAATTATAAATTCCACCCGTTACATTTTTCAGTTCTTTTTCACCAAGGGTTTCTGAAATCCCTCTTAAATTAATTTTCTTCATTTTACAAAAATAAGATTAATAAATTACATT
>JAISKT010000217.1 GCA_031261295.1 Candidatus Symbiothrix sp.
AAATTAAAAGTGACATTCGGCTATATTTATTACGATAGTGATGGAGATATTATTGGTGATTTATCCGTCACACCGGATATGTATGAACAATGACAAAATAAATGATTATCCGTATATCCGGCATAATTATGTTGGATATACGGATAATTTTTATATCTTTGTACGTACAAACAGAAAACGATATGGATGCAAAATTAACATTAAAACTGAATAAAGGCATTGTTGAAAAAGCGAAAGAATACGCTTCCTCCAACCATCAAAGTTTATCCAAACTGGTCGAATCTTATTTGCATTTGTTGGTTATAACAGAATCTAATAAGTTAAATAACCAAGAGATAACCATTTCTCCTTTTGTAAAGAGCATGTCTTCCGGCGTTCATATTCCGGCGGATTTGGATTACAAAACCGAATATTCCAATCACTTGACCGAAAAATATAAATAACCATGAAACTATTCTTAGATACCAACATTATGTTGGATTTATTGGGCGAACGTATTCCATTTTATAACCCCATTGCCAAAATTGCCACGTTAGCCGACCAGGGAAAAATAACTATCGTTGTGTCAGCGCTTTCGTATGCCACTGTAAGCTATGTGTTGAGCAAATACGAAGGAGCAAAATCAGCAATTGATAAACTACGAAAATTCAAAGTGATTTCCGATATTTGCGATTTGGATGCAACGATCATTGAAAAAGGCTTAAATTCGCATTTCTCCGATTTCGAAGATGCGTTGCAATATTACAGCGCAATCCAATCCAACTGTGATATCTTATTGACTCGCAACGGCAAAGATTTTAAAAATGTCACAATCCCAATTATGACTGCGGAAGAATATTTGGCCTCGATGCCTTAATTTTTAAGAAACCCTTGTTGTACTAAATCCCGCCCTTTAAAGGGGCGGGATTTAGTACAACAAGGGTGTATTTTTAGGCACTTCTGATAAGTATAGGATACTTTTAAAATACAAAAAACGGCTTCAATTAAGAGCCGTTTTTTGTATTTTATTCTATTTTCTTAAAGATAATTTATTTGTTTTGTTTTTATCCCTAAAAATTAGCTTGTCTCTCTTTACTTTTAGTTTAGTATTGCTAAATACTTTATAGGAAAATAAAGAATCTGTTATATGAACGGTTATATTCACTTCATCTCCCTTTGTGAGATTTAATTTTTTATGCTCAGTAGTTAAAACATTATATTCCCGACCAGGTCCTAATCTTTCAATAACCATAGGATCTCTATGTATTTTAAAATAAATCTGATCAATAGTAATCGTCGAAAATTCGTAAGATCCTCTATCCGGCCAAAAAGAAGGGAAGATAAAGTCTTCAACATAAGGTTCGCATATATATAATTTTTCACTCTTCCCGTCTGTAATCATTTTCACTTTGATAACATGATCCTTCTCGTTTTCCGTTGAAATAATATCAATATCTAATGGAACAATACTGGAACGAATATCACTGTTTAAAATAATCATATGTTTATCTATTTGCTGCCATTTTCCGACAGAATACAGATCTTCACTGCAAGAATATCTAAATGTAGAATCTGAATTTAAAACAAATGTCTTACTATCCATTTTCGTAGAATAGGTTCCCACAATATTAGAGGAAGTGTGGCAAGAATATAAGATAAAAACAAATAGTCCTGCAAAAAATAATTTACTTGTAGTTTTCATATTCATTCTTATTTTTTCTTATATTCATTCAATAGCGATCGTATTAGTGCTTTATTGTATTTTGCACCCAATATTTGCTGCCCATACATGTAATCGCCTGTAGAATTTGTAATCCCTGTTACCCATGGAGTTATCACATCACCTAATGAATTCACTCTCCCCCAATCCGAATAAGGCATAACCGAGGAGCCGCCATATGAAAATTGTCTTCCATATGCTTTTGTTTCGGTAGCATAAAAATCATCCACTTTTTTAGGCATCCCACTTTTGAAAACGTCATAACCATGCGATGACTCATGAATGCCATTCGCTATATTTCCATTCCCTATAATCTTCATTACTATAACACCATCTTCAATCGTTGTCTTTCCACCTTCTTCGTTAGTCATATTGTAGGTAAACACTTGATCAGGAGTTGCACCCATTTCAGTTAATTCAGAGACACCCGCATTCAGATTATCAATATTTGCCTGTTTCCCAGCTGCTTTTGCTTGGTCTTTTGAAACATCCTTCCCTTTTGCTTCATTTTTGGCAATCTTAGCATTTAATCTGTCAAGGCTTCTTTGTTCAGAGGTTGCCTTATTTGTCATTGCTTGAGAAAGTTTTTTCGCATATTCTTCATCTTCTTTGGTTTTCCACTCCCTGCCATCAGGATCAATCCGATTCACCGGATTATTACCATACTGGGAATATTGGCTCACACTATAATACTTTTCCTGCAACGGATCCGGCGTCGGCGTAACCGGAATCACCGTCCCAAACGGTCTCGCCCCCTGATCATACCATTTCAGCCCGTGCATTTCGTCCAGTTCCTTGCCTCCAAATTTGTAGGGCTGCGCCTGCGGATTGTACGAATCGCCGTAAAAGCCTTCCGGATAAGGCATGCCGAACGGATAGTAGTTGGTTTCCTGAGAAATCACGTAATCGCTGGACGAAAAACCACTGTTCAACATTTGAAGTACTACGCGATTGTTGCCCAAATGATCCCTCAGGTAGTAGTAATAGCTGTATTTTCCGGAGGCACTCCTTTTCAAAAGTCCTTCGGGATGAAGGATGTAGGCCAACACGCTGTCTTCGTAAACAATATGACCGCCCGCACAATAATCGGTGGTCAATGCGTCAATCAGGTTGGAACCGGTCAAGTTGTGATTGGTAGTACCCAAAGGAACCGACACGCCGCTCTT
>JAISKT010000241.1 GCA_031261295.1 Candidatus Symbiothrix sp.
GGCGAATCCGACAGCAAAGGCAATGTGCTTTCTACTTTTAAACCGGATGATAAGGAAAATTTCATACATTAATATTGAATGGTTATGAAGCAAAAAAAGATTCTGTTGACTTCGCTTATATTACTGTTTTGTTGCGTTCTAAACGCACAGAACTTTTATGTGAAGCCGTACGCCCGGTATCATCAATCCATTTCACCACAAGAAGAGCCAGACTTTTATTCAACAAGAGTGAATGAAGAAAATCCCCCAAGGATATTCATTGATGATTTTATTTTAGCCAGCGGATTAAAATATGGACTTACAGTTGGCTATACCTTTAAGAATAATCTTGGTGTAGAATTGAGTGCTGATTATTTTAACCGGCATGCTGATTATTTTTATCATGATAATATTTTTAGCCCACCTACATCTACATTCTCTCATGGATATGTTTGGAATTATAAAACGATAACATTTCGTCCAACTCTTACTTTTACGGTAAATAGAAGAAAAACATCTTTAACAGGCAAAGCAGGACCTCTATTGGCGTTGGCGGATGCGGAACAATCGGATCATTGGATTGTGAACGGTAATGATCATAAAGGTTCCATCTGTACTTTCGACAAAAATCTAAATTTGGGATATAATGTTGGTTTTGAATACAATTACCATTTATCCAAATCATTAGCTGTAGCTGTAGAATTGGGATTGGAACAATATAATTACACACCTGAAAAATCAAAAGTTCAATACGATGATAACAAACAGGTAGAAATTGAATACACAAACAAAATAACTAAAGTAAATTTGATGACAAAGCAAGTGAGATTCAAAGAATCCATATTGTTTAACAGCCTTTATTTCGGCATCGGGATAAAATATACGATAGGAGGAAGCAAATGAAAAAAAATCTATTGACAATCAGTATCTTATTGATGTGTTTATCCGTTCAGGCACAATTTTACCTGAAAGGATATACCGGCTATTCACTATCAGCGGGAGATAAACAAATGAGTTATTATCAAATCGTAAATGGCGTAATGGACGGCGTTTCCAAAGACATGAATTTTGGGCAGGGATTAAATCTGGGTGTAAGCGCAGGGTATTCTTTCAATAAAAATATAGCCTTGGAAATCACAGGAAACACACAATTCTTCTCCGGATTAAAATTTTCAGCAAAATCTGATGTTGGTGCACCGGATGAGAATGGAAATTGGAATTGGAGGATTTCAGGCTATTGGGGAGAAAATAAAATAACCCATCATTTCGTTCAATTCGCACCACAACTTGTTTTTTCTTCCAATCCTTTTGGAAATTGGATTTTTTATCTGAAAGGAGGACCTGACTTGCTTTATGCTCAATATACTATCAGTTCAAATTCACCCGGTTACAAATTTTTTCCAGATTTTCCAATTCCATCCCGTTATGTTAAGAGAAAATATTCCGGCGGAATATATGTAGGCACTCAATTTTCGGCAGGAGCGGAATATTCGCTCAAAGAAAATATTCGATTGTTTGCAGAAATAACGGCTGTAAGCGTACGATATAACTTTAAGAAATATAAAATTTTACAGAATAAAATTGATGGCGTGGATGCGATGTCTGATTTGGAATCCACCTCTGGGGAAGGAGATAATAAGATAAATTTCAATAATTTTGGACTGAATATTGGAATTAAATATATTTTTGGAAAATAAATATAGAAATATTGTATTATGGAAAATAAATATATCTCAAAAGAGAACTTAAAAAATTGGCTGACAAAGATAATCGCCGACGGCAAACAACTTTACGCTCCGATTCTCAAAGGCGAAACAACCGATTTCAAGCGCATTGATTCGGTTGATGAAATTTCAACGGAGCACATTCAAACTACGCAATCGGCTAAAGCGATTGCTTTCCCGCGTGCCGAAAAACTTTTTTCTTATAAAAAAGAAAACGGTGATGTAACGCTTCAAGATTACAATCCGGACGGATTGCCCGAAACGGTGGTTTTTGGTCTTCATCCTTGCGATGCTGTCGGATTCCGTCCCTTGGGAAGCATTTTTAATTGGGATACGCCCGATAAACCCTACAACGAACGCCGGAAACGCACCACGCTGATTGCCGTAAGTTGCACCCAAAGTGATGAATATTGCTTTTGTACCTCAGTGAACGGCAGTCCCGGAAATACCGAAGGCAGTGATATCCTTTTGACACCTGTTAAAGAAGGTTATTTAGTGGAAATCAGTACCGAAAAAGGAAAAGAATTGGCGGAAAAATATAATTCCTTTTTCGATGCAGCACCGGACAATATTAATAAGGAAGATTTTCTCGCACAAATTCCGGCACGTTTCAGTGTAGAAGCAATCAGCAAGAAAATAGCCGGATTATTTGAAAGCGATACTTGGATAGCCCAATCCGAACGGTGCCTCGGTTGCGGCGCTTGCGCTTTCGTTTGCCCGACCTGCGCTTGTTTTGATATTCAGGAAGATGTCAAAGGCAATTCGGGCAACCGGGTACGCTGCTGGGATTCCTGCGGATTTTCGCTGTTTACCCTGCACACTTCGGGACACAACCCGCGTTCGGTACAAAGCGCCCGTTGGCGGCAACGCTTGATGCACAAATTTTCCTACATGCCCGACCGCTTGTCGGTGGTAGGCTGCACCGGCTGCGGAAGATGCTCGCGCGCCTGCCCGGTGGATATGAATCTCAGTGAACAATTATCAATTATCAATGAACAATAACAGACCTGTCATTGCGGGCTTGACCCGCAATCCCGCGAACACCGTTAAAGAGCAATTAACGATTAACAGGAGATTGCGGGTCAAGCCCGCAATGACAAAACAACAATAAAA
>JAISKT010000222.1 GCA_031261295.1 Candidatus Symbiothrix sp.
TTGGAAGAATTGAAAAAAACCTGGATGAGCAAGTTACAGGAAAATTGCGTTTTTATTTCCGCAAAGAAAAAACAAAATATCGAAGAATTAAAGGCATTGATCTACCAAAAGGTAAAAGAGATTCATACACAACGCTTTCCGTACAATGATTTTCTTTACCAAGAATACGATGACCTACCCCCAACCCCCTAAAGGGGACTTAGAGTGGATAGGTTTTCAAGAGAGTAAAGATAAAAACAGGTTATATGAACAATATGGATGATACGCATTCAGCCAAGTCCCCTTTAGGGGATTTAGGGGTCAGAAAGCTAACAACAGAAGAAATTGCCGCTTTGGAAGCCCAAAGCTGCCGGGCAAGCGACTGGAACGCCATTGAAGTGGCTCCCGGTTTTGATACTTCCCATATAAGTAATGTCACTTTTTCGGGAAACATCAAGTTGGGAAAATTTGATTCCATTTTTACGTTTTCCGGAGGTATCCAAAAACATTCCGGCCTGCATTATGCCACGCTTCACAACTGCGAAGTCGGCGATAATGTCCTGATTGAAAACGTTCAGAATTACATTGCCAATTATAAAATAGGCAATAATACGTTTATTCAAAATATAGACCGCATCTTAGTTGATCGGAAATCAACTTTTGGAAATGGCATAGAAGTGGCCGTTTTGAATGAAACCGGCGGGCGGGAAGTGAAAATCAATGACAAACTTTCGGCCCATGTGGCTTACATTTTGGCTTTGTACCGCCATCGTCCCGAATTAATCGCCAAACTCAACGGGATGATTGATTTTTATTCCCAAAAACATGCGTCCGAAACCGGGACCATCGGCGATCATGTGCATATCACCAACCTTGGCCTGATTCGGAATGTGCGGGTGGGAAACAATGCTCAAATAGACGGCGCCTGCCGTTTGGAAAACGGAAGCATCAACAGTAACGAATACGATCCGGTTCGAATCGGTTATGGCGTGATTGCCGAAGATTTCATCATTTGTTCCGGCTCCAAAGTGGAGGACGGCACGATGCTCACCCGTTGTTTTGTGGGACAGTCCTGCCAATTGGGACATGGTTATTCCGCCGGCGATTCACTGTTTTTCAGCAATTGCCAGGGGGAAAATGGCGAAGCTTGTGCAATTTTTGCCGGGCCTTATACCGTCACGCACCACAAATCCACACTGTTGATTGCCGGGATGTTTTCGTTTATGAATGCCGGTTCGGGTTCCAACCAAAGTAATCACATGTATAAATTAGGGCCTATCCACCAGGGAATTATCGAACGGGGAGGAAAGACCGCCAGTGATTCCTACATCCTCTGGCCGGCGAAAATCGGCGCATTTTCCTTGATTATGGGACGGCATTACCGCAATTCCGACACGTCCGACATGCCTTTCTCCTATTTGATAGAAAGCAACGACGAAACGGTTTTGGTGCCCGGAGCCAACCTGAAAAGCGTGGGAACGATTCGCGATGCACAAAAATTTCCCAAACGCGACAAACGGAAAGACCCGAATAAATTGGACCAGATTAATTTCAATCTCTTAAGTCCCTATACCGTTCAGAAAATGTTCAACGGCGTGAAAATCCTGAAAGGATTGCAGGAACATTGCGGGAAAACGTCGGAAACCTATACCTATCAAAGTTGTAAAATTAATAATTCTTCCTTACGGAAAGGTTTGGATTTATATAACAAAGCGATCCGGAAATTCTTGGGCAATTCCCTAATTTCCCGTTTGGAAAACCATACCACTTCGATAGAAGACATCCGCAACCGGCTCAAACCCGATACCGGTTTGGGATTGGGACGATGGCGCGACATTGCCGGCGTGTTGATGCCGGAGCAAATTGTCGGCGAATTATTGAATGGCATTGAATCCGGCAACATTTCCAAGTTGAAGGAAATCAACGCTTTCATTGAAGAAGCTCATGCCAATTATTATTCTTACGAATGGACATGGGCATGGGATAAAATTCAGTCTTACTATAAGTTATCCTTGGAAACGATTACGCCTGCCGATATTATTTCTATCGTGGAAGACTGGAAAGAAGCAGTCGTCAGTTTGGATAAAATCTTGTATGAAGATGCGAAAAAAGAGTTTTCACTGAATGCCCAGACCGGTTTTGGAGCCGACGGAAGCAATGACGAACAACGCCAGGATTTTGAACAGGTACGCGGTAATTTTGAAAAAAATACGTTTGTGGCTTCGCTTCTGCAACATATTGAGAAAAAAACAAACCTGGGAAATAAAGTAATAAATGAAATGAAAGAAATATAATTCTTACAACCGTAACGTCCCCGGAAAATAATTTTCGAGGAACGTTTTTTGCATTAGCCGGATTCTTTCATCAGAAAGTCTCAAATCATTAATTTCCTATTCGGGCTTTGCTTCCAATAATTCCTTTATCATGTTCGCCACTTCTTTCTCGGGTGTCGGATAATTATGCAATTCTTTCATGTTATATGTGGATTTTGCTATTAATTCACCTGTTGGAGAAATAAAAACAATCTCAAGTTTATCTAATACTTTTTTTAAATCATCCCTCCATGTATCGTAATACTCTACGATTAAATCAAAACCCTCCAGAGCATCACCTTTCTTTCCAATTTCGGCATGAATACCATATTTTTCAAGTTCTTTTTTAATAACAATGTCCGTATTGCCTATTTTTTTATGTTCTTTAGCAGGGCCATCGGGAAGAACTATATATGATACTCCGTTATATAATATACCGGGAAATTCAATATACTGCGAATATTCTGCTGAAATAATGTAGGCATTTTTGTAATTTGGTACATTTTTATTCGCATAACCTACTGTTTTAACTGTTCCGGCACAACTGCCAAACAACAAAGGCAATAACAAGAGTGCTAATTGCCAATTGGGTCGATTTTTTCTCATTTTTTTCTTCTTTTAAATGTCGAAAGACTGTTTATTTATGGGGATCATATCGCAAAGATAATGTATATAAAAGAACCCACAATCCTTTTTGTGGGATATTTCAACATTAAATGAAATTTATGCTGAAAAGTTCGCTCGTTTCTATATCATTACCCATTGTGGATACTCTTGCACACAAAATTTTGTTTTTCAGTAGATTGAAAAATAAAAAATATTACCTTTGTAATCTAAATTAAATCATTTATGAATTCACAATTGAGGGAGATGCGTATAGGAAAGTCACTTGTATTATGAGGCGAAAATGGAAATATTAAATAAAATAAAAATAGTATGGCAACAATACCTCCATTCAAGTATCAGGAACCTTTTCCGTTGGGAAAAGACGACACAGTGTATTATTTATTGACAAAAGAGGGCGTCTCCACTTCTGCTTTTGAAGGGAACGACATCCTGAAAGTGGAACCCGAAGCATTGACTCAATTAGCAAATGCCTGTTTCCACGATTGTGCATTCTTTTTGCGGCCCGCGCACCAAAAGCAAGTGGCTCAAATCCTTGCAGACCCCGAAGCCAGCGAAAACGACAAGTTCGTAGCATTGACCATGTTGCGCAATGCGGAAGTGTCTGCCAAAGGCATTCTGCCTTTTTGCCAGGATACCGGTACCGCAACCATTATTGCTAAAAAAGGTCAACAAGTCTGGACGGGCGGCGGTGACGAAGAAGCGCTTTCCAAAGGCGTTTATAAAACCTATACGGAAGAAAATCTCCGCTATTCCCAAACCATTCCGTTGGATATGTACACGGAAAAAAATTCGGGAACAAACCTTCCGGCTCA
>JAISKT010000339.1 GCA_031261295.1 Candidatus Symbiothrix sp.
AAATCATTCATGACCAACACGATAAACTCTCTCTTAAAAAGAGAAGGCTCAAAGCCGCTTATGATATGAATTATTTAAAACAACTTTTGAGCCCTTAATTTTCGTGCGTTTGCCCTGAATAAAAATCGAATGCGATGGAAAGTTGAAAAAGATGTCGTATTTTTGCAAAGGTTTTAATACAATCAGGCATTATGGCAAAGATTAAATGTGTTGGTATCCTCACTTCGGGAGGAGACGCACCGGGTATGAATGCGGCTATCCGCGCAGTGACGAGGGCTGCTATTTATAATGAATTGGAAGTAAAAGGCATTTACAGAGGGTATAGAGGTCTTATTACCGATGAAATTGTCCCTTTTAAAACAAACAATGTCAGCAATATTATCCAGCAAGGGGGAACGATTCTTAAAACGGCCCGTTGCCTGGAATTTCGCGAACCGGAAGGACGCAAAATAGCTTACGAAACGATTCAAAAAGAGGGTATTGATGCACTGGTAGTCATTGGCGGCGACGGTTCGTTGACCGGCGCCCGCATTTTTGCACAGGAATATAATTTTCCGGTGGTCGGTTTGCCGGGAACGATTGACAATGATTTGTACGGCACCGATACGACGATTGGTTACGATACGGCATTGAATACGATTATGGAGGCGGTGGACAAAATCAGGGATACGGCCACTTCCCACGAACGATTGTTTTTCATTGAGGTAATGGGACGCGATGCCGGTTTCCTGGCGTTGAACGGAGCGATTGCTTCCGGAGCTGAGGCGGCTATTATCCCGGAAATCTGTACGGAAGTCGATCAACTGGAAGACTTGATTAAGAACGGGTTCCGCAAATCTAAAAACAGCAGTATCGTATTGGTAGCGGAAAGTGAAATAACGGGCGGCGCCATGGGAATGGC
Organism: Candidatus Symbiothrix sp.; assembly: GCA_031261295.1. Taxonomy (GTDB): domain Bacteria; phylum Bacteroidota; class Bacteroidia; order Bacteroidales; family Azobacteroidaceae; genus Azobacteroides. The sequence continues at coordinate 902 of JAISKT010000339.1, forward strand.
GGAGCGTGTGAAAAAAGAATATCCGGAGTACGATGTCCGCGTAACAATTCTCGGACACCTCCAACGGGGCGGTTCGCCGACGGCCACCGACCGGATTTTAGCCAGTCGGATGGGAGCGGCAGCGATTGATGCCTTGATGGAAGACCAACGAAATGTGATGATTGGTATTCAAAACGATGATATCGTGTATGTACCTTTCTCCAAGGCGATTAAAAATGATAAACCGATTAACCGGGATTTGTTGAATACGTTGCGGATTCTTTCGATTTAGATGCCCGTTTTGTTGTACACCGTAAAATTTTTATTGTTGATATTTTAATAGCCCGGATTTTGTGGGGTAATACCCAAATCGTTTCCGGCTTCACTCAAAGGAATTGGGAAACGGTATTGATGTCCGTCTATATTTGTTGTTTTTGAGTGCAAGTGTTTGTAAATTCTTGAATAGAACCCAAACCGGCTGGCATCAGCAAACGGAAGTGCATTGAACTGAGCTTGGTTGTTGTACGCCGGTTTGTAATATTCGTAGGCCGGCACTTTGTTGAGTACAGATTTAATCAACGTTCTCCAACGTACCAAATTTATCCAATGTTTTTGTTCAAAAGCAAATTCATAGCCCCATTCTTTTTGTATAGCGTCTTCGCTGATAGCCTCCAACGGGAGTACACCTGCTCTTGAACGGAGTGCGTTGACAGCAGCTAAACCTTTGTCGCCATCGTTGGCATAAAACTGAGCTTCTGCCTTGATAAGATATACTTCAGCCAAGCGGAAGTCGATGTGGTCGATGTCATTCAACTGAGTGCTCACACCTTCTGCGTGATTGACTCCGTCCCATTTTCTGTGCACCCATTTGCCCGGACGAACCACGCTGAGAGGCCAAGTCAAGGTATCCACTTGTTCGTTGTCATACGTTACATTGGTGAGATAAGAGTACAATTTACGGGCATCGCCTGCCGGAATTGCCTTTTCGAGCGTGATGTCGGCATATTGGATGTGCGAATCGGCCCGTTCATCTGTTGGGAAAGTAAATCCGCAGTGTGTCTGATGATTGCCTTGTGCATCAATACCGTCGCCATCATGGTGGATAGAGTAAATCACTTCGGCATTATTTTCATTAGGCACACCCCAAATTTTGTTGAAATCGGATAGCAACCGATATTTTCCGCTATTGATTACTTCGTTGGCATAGCCAATTGCTTGTTGCAATTTAGCATTGTCTGCTGCCGGTTTGGCCGGATCAATTTTTGCGGTAGCAATAGCAGCTACATCGCTTTGTGAAAGCGGTTTGGAACCCCAAGTGAGGTAAGCTTTAGCCAAAACGGTCTTTGCCGCCAATTGCGAAGGATTTGATTTGTTAGCATCCACCACCGGCAAATTAGGAATAGCAGCCGTCAAGTCGCCCACGATTTGAGTGTAAACATCGTCAATAGACTTGCGCGTTTTGTTTTGTGTTGCAATAGTTGCAGGAACAGAACTCAAAATCAACGGTACTTCTCCATAGAGTTGGACGAGTTGGAAATAATCGTAACCACGGACAAATTTGGCGCGGGCAACCAACAAGTCTTTGCCGGCTTGTGTTAATTCACCGCTAACCGAGGCTGCACCGATTTCGTCGATAGCCTTATTGGCTGCGGCAATACTGGAATACAAGCGGTTGAACACCTTGACGGCATACCAGTTGTCCGGCTGTATGTCGAATTGGCTTACCAACGGACCTTCTACATCATCTGCTCCTTCAAACGAAACCGTAGTTTCGGTTGCCGACTCTACTAAGAAAGAGTACGAAGAACTGAGGGTTTGCAGTGGTCCGTAAGCAGCATTGACTAAAGCCCGGGCGTCTGCTGAGGTACCATCGTTCGTAGCGCCTGTCAGAGCATGAAAGGTAATGCTGTCAATTTCCGCTACTGCTTGTGTATATAGTAAACCACCGGTGCCATACACATATATATTCTCTGTTTGCGCTTGGACTTGTGTGCCTGCAACTAATAATAATGCGGCAAACGCCACTTTAAGTAAATTCTTTTTCATTGTTTTATAATTTTTAGAGTTTAATAATTTTTTGAGTACTGACAGCGTCAGTACGCTTCACTTGAATCAAGTAAATGCCCTTTGGCAAAAAGCCAAGCGACAAGGTTGTCGATGATGATTGTGCATTGCTCCGTAGCAATACATTGCCCTGCAAACCCAATACGGTAACCGACTCAATCCCGGTATCGCTCGTCACAAACAGTTCATCGCGCACAGGATTGGGATAGAGGTTGAATGAGGAAACATTCACTGTCTCAATTTCGGACACATCCACTGTTGCAAATGTCAACTGCGAAATATCCGAAAGGAAAAAATCGCTACCGGCGCCGCTCGTAGGCAGCACATTCAGCTTACCGTCCGAAAAGGTAATTTTGTCAATACTGCTCAATGCAAACGATTGAGGAGCGCCGACATCACTGTGTACTAACAAGCTCAATTCTTGCGCTTGTGTCGTACATACACACAACATCCATGCTGTGGCAAACAAAAGTGTCTTTTTTGTACTCATTGTTTTTAAAAATTAAATTGTTTATATTATTAAAAATAATTATCAATTATCACTGGGGATTGCGGGTCAAGCCCGCAATGACACCTCTAAAAGGTGATGCCGGCGCCGGCTAAGAATGTTCGGGATGTGGGATACATTCCGGTGTCCACTCCTCCCGCTATTTCGGGGTCGTAACCGGTATATTTGGTGAATGTGTATAAATTTTGTGCCGACACAAAGGCACGCAACTTCACCGTGGTTTTAGCTATTTTCAGCGGCAGATTATAGCCTAATGTGATGTTTCGTATCTTCAAGAAAGAAGCATCTTCCACATAGCGGCTATACAGGGTGTTTGCGTTGACAGAAGCGCCTATACGTGGTGTGTCGGATGGTTTTTCTTCTGTCCAGGCGTTCAAGACATCTGTGGAGAGATTATACGTCCGGTTGCTTTCGATAAGATGGCGGTGCAGTTTGTTATATACCTCGTTGCCTTGCGAGCCTTGCAGCGACACAAACGCATCCCACCGGCGGTAGGTGAGGTTGGTAGAAAATCCGTACGTGAAATCGGGCTGTATGCTGCCGATTACGGTACGGTCGCCTCCTGTAGTAATTTTGGGATTGTCGTCCAAATTGCGCAATTTAATATCGCCGGTTTCTGCATCCACACCTTCATACACATAGCCGTAGAACGAGCCTACCGATTCGCCTTCTCTATATATTTTTTCGTTTTGGCTACCCTCCGTCATATTGTTGCTTTCCCCTAACTTGGTAATTGTGTTGATATTACGGGAAAAATTAGCAGAGGCTACCCATGTAAATCTTCGCCGCTCTATCAGCCGTGCATTCAATGCCAATTCAAAGCCTTTATTGGTCACGTTTCCGAGATTTACGGTTTGAAATTTATTGCTGCTTTCCGAGCCCCAAAGAGCCTCTTTCTTTACCAGCAAATCGGAAGTCTCTTTGTAATAGACATCGGCAACGAGGTTTAACCGGTCACTTAAAAATCCTGCATCAATGCCGACATTGTATTCGCCGGTAGTCTCCCATGTCAGTTCATCATTACCGGGATTATCGGGTATATAGGCTGCCTCTCCGTTATATCTGCCACTTGAGTCAAAATGAGTAATTGCCTCACTAAATCCGATTTCCTGATTGCCGGTAGTGCCGTAAGTGGCGCGTAATTTTAGTAAGGGCAAAACATTTTTTGCCCCTGCGAAAAACGACTCATCACTCACATTCCAGGACAATCCGACAGAAGGAAAATGACTTAATTGATGCCCTTTCGCAAAGCGTGTCGATTTGTCGGTACGCCAAGTAGCCGTGAGGTTGTATTTTTCTAACAAGGTGTAGTTGGCTCGTGCAAGTATGGAGTGCAGAGAAGCCTGTTCATCTCTATTAAAAAGTTTTTTTAGTCCGGTGGACATGGCCAAATCGTTGAAATCTTCCAAATGGGTTGTTTGGCTGAGTACGATGTCCGTCTTGCTTTCTTGATTGGTATATCCCGCCAAGAGGTCGATATAATGAATGGGGTTCAGTTGTTTGGTGTAGGTAAGCAGGTATTCGGATTGATTGACGGTTGTCTGTCGATTGCCCACAGCTCCTCTGCCCTGTATATCTTGATTGATGCCGAGAACGGTGTAAGGAGGGGCAAAGAAATTTTGCGTAATGTAATTGATATTCGTTCCCGTACTGTATTTCACAGCCAAACCTTCAATCGTGGGAATGTTATATTTTGCATAAAAATTGCCCAACAATGAGGCGCTCAATGTTTGTCCGATACTGTTTGTCAAATCCGATACCGGATTTGCCGCTTGGTCGTAGTATCGTAACTCGGTCAATTCAAACGGATTATAGTAGTTGTAGTCATTTGTAACGGCATCGCGTATGGGAATCACAGGCGGCATAAACAGTGCATAGACCAACGAATTGGTAAGACCTGATTTAAAAGGATTGCTGCTGCCCGAATAGTCATTCGCAGAAATCGTGGTGAGTGCATCCTGCGTACTTTTGTCGGCAGAAACCGTAACGCCCACAGAGAGGTTAGAAAACAATTCCCGGTCTAAATTGATACGTCCACTGTAACGTTCAAAACCCGAATGGATGATGATCCCTTTTTGGTCGGTGTAATTGCCCGACAGAAGATAACGGGTTTTCTCATCTCCGCCACTGATCGACAATTCGTGCGTTTCCGTTGAACCGGTTTGCAATACGGCATCCTGCCAATTGGAATCGGTTGGTTTACCGGTTGCTTCCAATTGAGCAGCAGTAAACGCATTGTAAGCAGGATCGCCCCAAGGATTGTTATAGAAATTAGCCGGATTCTCCTGATGTATTTTTGTCCATTGCTCAGCATTCAACAGATCCAGTTTTTTCGCTGATTTATCTATGCCGATGGAATATTGGTAGTGAATGGTGTTGCCGTTGCGTTTGCCTTTTTTGGTGGTAACGAGTATCACCCCGTTGGCTCCGCGCGAGCCGTAAATGGCTTTTGCCGACACGTCTTTCAATATTTCTATGGATTCAATGTCCGAAGGATTGATGGATGCCAACGGGTTGAGGCTGCTCTCAATACCGCCAATGCCAGCTTGAGTAGCCCCTTTTTCGCTGAAATAAATAAAACCGTCAATCACATACAGCGGTTCGTTGCTGGCATAGATGGAGTTACCTCCGCGAATACGAATTTCCGAACCGGCGCCCGGTTGTCCGGAAGTTTGCGTTACATTCACCCCCGAAACAGCGCCGCCGAGCAAGCCATCAATGGAGATAGCTGATTGTTCCAATGCCACTTTGGAAACGGATGCCACAGATCCGGTCAGTTCTTTCCGTTTTTGTGTACCGTAACCGACTACTACCACTTCATCTAAAACGTTGCGGTTTTCTTGAAGCTCAATGATAAGCGGGTCGGTGTATTCATACACATCAACCTCTTCTGATTTGTAGCCCAAGTAAACGATAGAGAGGGTGGCCGGCAACGAACCCACACTGACGGTGAAGCTACCATCGAGATTAGATACAGCTCCCGTTTTTTCATTCACTACCGAGATACCGGCGCCGATAACCGGTTCTCTTGTCTTCCCGTCTAACACGCGACCGGCAATCTCCGTGCGCCCCTGCTGTGCGAATGCAGAGAGAGAAAGCGCCGCAATTAACATTGCTACCAAAATTCTTCGCAAAGATTTGGTAGTCTTGTCAAAGTAATTTACTACCTTTGCCACGACTTTAATAGTTTTTAGAGTTATGGCGTCCCTGATTCCAATTGCAAGTCGGTAGAGAGGACGCCTTTTTTTATTTTGTATAACCCAACAGGAGATTTTCTACTTGCTTCTGTTGGATTGCCAGCGTTTCTTTGTCCACCTTCAGGAAGCCGTATTGATGATTATACGTTTGACCTTCGGAGATGACCCATTGCAGGAACTGTTCGGCCCGCGTATCCACCGCTTTTGATACGATAAAGTTGATTTCATCTACCGGGATAAGGTCGATAGGCCTGGTTTCCAGGAGGTTGATGATTTTGTCCAAGTTCGCTTCCGCAATCACTTCACTGTATTCTTTCTTTAAATCTAAAGGCAGGAGCACGATATTGGCCTTTAATTGACGGGAATTGATGTCAAAAACATAGCTTAAGTTATTGAAACTCACACCCGTATTGTCTTTTTGTACCGCATTGAGGAGGAAGATGTCATCCCCGGAAATCTTCTTGCCTTTCAATTTGGATACTTCGTAGCCGAAGTGGTTGGCAAAAGCATTGGATACGGAAGACGCATGGCTAACGGAATAAATAGTCGCGTTGTATTTGTCTTTAGCCGGCTCATATTCATCCTCTTCGAGTTCTTTCTCAAAGTACAGTTCTTTTAGCCGCTTTGTATTCAATTTCTTCTTTTGAAATTCAGTTAATAAGGTGTTGTCTTTCCCTGCGATGGGTAACACGGCATATCTTCCGATAGAGAAAGCGTAATTATTGTTGGAAGGTACGTCCGAAGGCAACAATTGGATGTCCACTTCTTCCGCCGGGGTGTTTTTATCTGCGATAGCGAATTGAACTTCCGGGTTGAGTTTGGCGTACTCGGTAATCCATTGTTCTAACAGCGGAGTAGCAAATTTGACACTCTTGATGTAGATAACATCTTCATTGGTTTCTGCGAAAACGCTCGTAGTGACAAATGCGATAATCACGAATAAAAAGGATACTCTTTTCATAACTGAATGTTTTTTTGTTGTATTTACTGTTTTTTGCCTGTTTGAAGCTACAAAGTTAGGCAGGTAAGATTTGGTAAACAATACCATGAATATGGTATATTTATCGTGTACCTTAGCTAATAGTTTAAAAGACTTTAAGGGCCTTAAGAATCTTGAGGCCCTTAAAAAAAGGGATCTGATAACTACGCTACGCTCGCAAGGGTGGTCAGCTGCTTACAGACCTGATTTCTCCGGGCGGTTGCCCGTAGTGCCGCTTGCAAAACTCATAAAACCGGGGCTCGGAAGAAAAACGATAGAGGAAAGCGATTTCCTTTATCGTTTTCTTGTTTTCCCGCAACTCTTTCAGGATCATGGCCGAAAGGCGTTCCTGCATCCATGTGTAAACCGATTGCCCAAAGTGCCGTTCAAATTTCTTCTTGAAACCGGAAACGGAATAATTCATCGATTGGGATAGTTCGGCCACACTATGGGCCGTCAGGGCGTTTTTCAACACCTGCTCTTTGAAAAGGACATCTTTGTTTAAGACGGGCCGGAAAAAAGCCGCCAGCTCCTCCCGCCCATAGTACATCTGAAGCAGGAAAAACAATTCCCGTTTCTTATGTTCACTCATACAATAACAAAGGATTCCCTCTTGAAGATAATTTTCCAGCACACGCAGATAGCTTTTGATCTGCTCTTTGAGTTCAAGTGGATACAATTTTTCGTCCCCAATGTCTGTAGATGATGACAACAGCATTTCCAAACTGAAATTTTCGCAAATCTGAGATAGCGGATCAAAAGCACAAAAGACTAAATGTGCATCCCTGACCACCGTTAATTTGAAACGGGAGGTAGGAGGAACGAGCATGACATGCCCTGCCTCTACCCTCTTTTCAGGATATGCATCATAAGATAGTTGTACTTCACCCTCTGATACAAAGATAATTGTAATTTCGTTTATTTCGGATTCATGCTGTTCTTCCCCTTTCTGTTTTTCTACAACGCAGAAAGAGGGTTTACATCCTGTGTCAGGATGTGCACAAGAAAAACAATGTTCGAAGTTGTTTCTCCTGATAAAAGATTGATAGCTCATTTTCTCTCATTTTTTCTTTAATCAATCGTTTATTCCGAAAACAAAATATTTACAAAAATAGTCAATTTCTTTTTAGTTTTTACTTCAAAGTTGACTTTTTTTTATAATAAACCTTAATCATGAAACCAAAATGGGTAAAAAAATGTTTTCAATATAAGAATAAAAGATTTTTTAAGGAAACAATTTACAGAATCTGTTATGGAAATGAACCTAAACGCAAAATTGGCTAAGACGATTTTAGAAAAGATTTCTAAAAGTGTTAAACCTGTAGCTTTTCTGATGGAAATACTCCAGATAAGCCGTGAATCCGCCTACCGTAGAATCCGGGGCGAAATACCTTTTTCCGTGGATGAATTAGCTCTATTATCCCGGGAGTTAAAATTTTCTATTGATGAAATAGTAGTGGACAACAAGAGTAATCACACCTTTTTTGATTTGTCCTTGATTAAAACCAGCGGATCTTCCAATGAATTTTCTTCCCTGCTCCAACGGTACTATACGCACCTCAAGAGTATGCTCGAAAAAAATCCGGAACAGACGATCGTGGCTCTGAACCGCGTACCGCCGGTATTTCGGGTAAGTTTTAACACGATCTTTAAGTTTACCTATTATGAATGGCTTCAGCACAACAGTGAAATCTCGTCCGATCAACATTTTTCAACTGTTTTTGTTACGCCTGAAATAATGGCTTGGCAGGAAAAGATCCGTTCTGTTTTACTGCAATTCAATCATACCACGATGATTTGGGATCCGAATGTGTTTTTAAGCTTGATCAAGGATATACAATATTATTATCAACGGAAATTGATGAGCGAAGAAGATGTAGATCTTTTGAAAAAGGAAATAACAGCGATGATTGACCTATCCGAAAAAACTGCAAAAATAGGAAGTCTGGGAAATTCCAAAGTCCATGTGTACCTGTCGCCGCTTTTTATCAATGCCAGCACCAGTTATGTCCGCTTCGATCACACGGTTAAAACGTTTATATGGGTATTTATCGCCAACCCTATAATCGTTAATAATCCGGAAGTTTGTTCTTTGCAAAAAAGGTGGCTTTATTCGTTGAGAAGGCAATCAACGCTTATCTCCCAGTCGAATGAAATCCAGCAAGCGGAATTTTTTGACAGACAACGGGAATATTTGGATCAACTTTAGTTTCCCATTCCATTGAAAATGTTTATCTTTACGCCCGTTAATTTAAAAATAAATGAAGGCATGAAACGAACAACATTTTTTATTTTATCTTTCTTTGCTTTATACAATTTAGCATTTGGACAAAGCCAAATAAAATTGGATTTTCCCGGATTTGCCGGAAAAAGCTTCCAGCTGTATTATTCTTACGGAAGTAAAATCGACTCCACTGTGGTTGTATTGGACAATACAGGTAAGGCGGATTTTCTTTTCCCTTACCAGGATTTCCGGGGATTGGTACAGTTTGCAGACCGTGGAGTCGAAGTCACCGAATTTGTAGTTGGCGAACCGGTATTAAATATCGTTTGCTATGCTCCTGTCGCCAACAACGAAACCGTTACTTTTCCCGGATCGGAAGAAAACGCTTTTTTCCGGGAGGGTCTTAGGCGCAAGACACAACTGATGGAACAATTGAGTTGGCTGCAGGCAGGCTACCGGATTTATGGACAAAATGCCGAACTAATCAATTTCATCCAAAAAGAAAGCGGCAGTGTCCAAAATTCCCTCCAGACATTTGATGCGACCATCGACCAGTCTCCGTTGTATGCCGCCCGGTTTTTGCAATGGGTGGGTACCGTCAACCGGATGTATGAGGCCAGCCAACAACGGGATCCGGAAAAAATAAAAGCGGTGGCCAATGAAATGGAAACGACCGCTGACATCCAGTCGTTATATACTTCCGGCCAGCTGTGGGACAATGTGCATAAAATCTATATCAACATGTTTAACCAGTTGGACGATGCGAACAAACAGGAAGAATATGCGGCTTCCATCAACCGGGTAGCCGCCCGTCTTTCCGGTCCGGTGCAGGAAAGTTTCTTTTCCGCTTCGGTTGTAGAATGCGAACGGATCAATTGGATTCCCGCTCAACAGATTATCGTTCAACACATTGCGGAAACGTATGCAGATATGGAATTTAAAAGCAACCGGATACAACGCTTGGTGGGCATGTACAAATCCATGCAAGGAGTCGTAGCGCCCGTACTCATAGGCTTGGAACCGCCTGCCGCTCAACCGTTATTGGTTATCTTTTATGAATCGGGATGCGGCAACTGTACGATACAATTGGCCGAGTTGAAAAAATATTATCCGGTAATCCGGGACAAAGGTTTCCGCATCGTTTCCGTTTCTGCCGACGAAGCGGAAAACGTATATGAATACCATTCAAAGGATTTCCCGTGGGAAGACAAACTTTGTGATTATAAAGGATTTGAAGGAGAGAATTTCCTGAGTTTTGGAGTCATCGGTACGCCCAGTATTTTTATCATTGACAAAGACGGCATTATTCAAGGACGCTACGGAAGAATCGTAGATACAGGCGTATTGGAGTAGTCCGGTTTATATAATTATACGTGATGAAACAGTTTATTACAATTATCTTATCCATTCTTTTTTGCGGCACAATTTCTGCTCAAAAGGTTGATTTCTATTTCCCGCATTTAGCCGGAAGTGAATATTCGTTCCATATAAATAGAGGTGTGGTGAAAGACACCATTCAACGGGGCACGGTCGGCGCCGACGGACGGCTCTCTTTTACCCTTCCGGAAATAGATAAAGAGTACGTGGGCATGGTACATTGGAACCTCAATCAAGGGGGCAGTCAAAGTTTTGTCTTGAATAAAGAGAATTTCTCCATCAGTTGCCTGAAACCGGATCCAACGGAAAATGACATTATCTTCCTGAACAGTAAGGAAAATACCTATTTAAAAGACGAATTCAGGAAACAACAGGTTTTGTTTGGGAAAGTGGACGCCATTTACCGGGGAAAAGCCGTTTATGCAGATGACCCAACGCTCTCGCCGGTTTTTGATAAAGAGTTTTCCAATCTTCAAGTCCAATTTGATGCCCGGCAAAAAGAATTAGCCGCCAGTCCGCTCTACGCCGCCCGTTACATTCAGATGGTTGAGTTCCTGAATGGGCAGGGTTCCCACCTGTATGCTCCCGGCGAGGAAGCTCAAAAAGCGGAAGACCTTATTCATTATATCAATGATGAATTGGATATGGATTATCTCTATACCAGCGGATTATGGAATTTCATCATCTCAAGTACTTTCGAATTGTATGCCGATAAAGCAACTTTTGGTGAAGCGATGGTGAAAAACCTGAAACGCACCCGTTCGCAACAAATCTTCGAATCGTTAGCCAACGATTTGATAACGATTTGCGAGCAATACGGATGGGTGGATGCCGAAAACGTGATTATTCCTTACCTGTTGGAATCGGGGAAAATAAAAAATCCGCAAGGTAAATTATTTTATGCTTTTGAAATGGATAAGATCAAACCGGGGACTAAAGCGCCGGCCATCCGGGGAGAAAAGAAATTGTCGAATGTGCTTCTGATGTTTTACGAATCGGGATGCAGCAATTGTGTGGCGCAATTGGATGAACTGAAAAATCATTACGCTCAAATACAAAAGGCAGGGGTACGTATTGTCACGATTTCGGCCGATACCAGTCCGGAAGTTTTTGAATATCACTCCAAAACATTTCCATGGCCGGACAGGCTTTGCGATTACAAAGGATTTGATGGTGAAAATTTCAGGGCCTACGGTGTTGTAGCTACTCCCACGTTTTACTTGATCGACAAGAATGGCAACATCACCGGGCGCTACGCCCGCGTAGCTGACACGGGAATTTTGAAGAACTAAAAACTAAAAATTAAGAACTAAAAGTTGCGCGAAGCGCGGTAATTGATGGATTGTGTTTCAGTCAGCAATTATTTTTGTTGCGTTACTTTTCAATACAATGCGCTGCATACAAAGGGACAGATTTTATGCCGCTTTCAAAACCAAAATTTTTTGCTGAAATTCTAACAGCATATTGCGGCTTGTACTTTGATACATAAACGGATAAACTTTTGGATTTAACATTATCAGCCGCTTTTACTTCACAAGGAATAATGCCCGATTCCTGCGACAGTAAAAAGTCTATTTCGGCTTCGTTGCCCGAAGTCCAATAATAGAGTTTCCTGTTTTTTGAGGCAAATGTCTGTGCCACATAGTTTTCAGTCAATGCGCCCATGTAATTAAAATCTTTATTCTGAAAAATATCAAACAGTTTTATACCTGCCAAATGCACCAAAAGCCC
>JAISKT010000229.1 GCA_031261295.1 Candidatus Symbiothrix sp.
ATAATATTCATTATGTGATATAGGCATAAAAAAGAGGTATTGAATAAATTTATATTAAAAAGTTAGTGAGAATAATTAAAGTTTAATTTAAGGTAAAATTTATGAAAAGATTGAATTTAATCTTAGCATGTTTTTTTATAAGCATGGGTTTAGCAATCGCACAGAACAAACAGGTGTCCGGTACGGTCGTGGACGAAACCGGCGAGCCTGTGATCGGCGCGTCGGTTGTGGTTAAAGGGAATACAACAATTGGTACGGTTACCGATTTAGATGGTAAATTTACACTGTCGGTTCCAAGTGCTGCGCAAACGTTGGTTGTCAAATATCTGGGAATGCAAGATCAGGAAGTGGAAGCGGCATCTGATGTGCGTGTAACATTAAAGCCTTCCGATAATTCCTTGGATGAGGTGATTGTTGTGGCGTATGGAACGGCCAAACGGGAAGCTAAAACAGGAGCTGTGGGCGTTGTGAGCGGAGCAAAAATCAACGAAGCCCCTGTGGTATCTGTGGATAAAGCGTTGAGTGGAAAAATTGCCGGCGTTTCCATTACGTCCAACACGGGACAACCGGGCGCAAGTACCGATATTCGTATTCGTGGAACATCGTCTATTAATGCCGGAAATAACCCGTTGTGGGTGGTTGACGGTATTCCTGTAATTACCGGTAATACGAACGATTTTTTGAATACGGGAAATGCATTGGCTTCCATAAATCCGAATGATATTGAATCAATTACGGTATTGAAAGATGCCGCCGCCGCCTCTATTTATGGTAGCCGTGCTGCAAACGGTGTCGTATTGGTTACTACAAAAAGCGGCAAGGATGGAAAAACGAGTTTTTCGGCGCGTGCCAAATTTGGCACCTCCTGGTTGGCAAATGACAATGGGTTTGGTATAATGAATGCGGAACAACTCTTGGGTTACCAAAGAGATGCTGTTATCAATGCCGGTGGAAACCCCGATAACCCGACAGCTACTTATTACCGTCCGAGAGAAATATTGAGTCGTCCGCTTACTAACTGGATGGATCACTTGACGAGACAGGGAAGCATACAGGAATATGAAATTAACGCTACCGGCAGTAATGCCAAAGGCAAATATTACTCTTCGCTGAACTATAATAAAACGGATGGTGTATTTTATGGTGTGGGATTGGAAAAAATTAGCGGACGATTGAATGCCGACTACAAACTGACCAGTACATTGGAAACCGGATCGCGGATCAACATCGCTTATGTGCAAGGAAACGATATTCCTATGCAGTCGTTGTATTATTCAAACCCTGCCTTTGCAGGTATGATGATTTTGCCGTGGACACCCGCTTATAATGCAGACGGTGGTCACAATGTGAACATTCTGGAAAACAGCAATACCAACCCGCGGGCTACTGCTCAATATGATGATCAGTACGGTAAAAACTACCAATTAATGGGAAATATGTATTTGCAATGGAAACCGATCAAACAGCTTACCTTGAAAACAACTAACGCTCTTGAAACGGTTACCGGAGAAGGACGTAGATACTGGTCGCCGGAAACAAATAATGGCTCTACAACCCTGCAAACAACCATGCTCAAATATCAACAACTGACTACTTCCAATACAGCCACTTATGATGATGTATTTGGTGATCATAATGTTCGTTTGTTGCTGGGACAAGAAGCCTCGAAATATACCAACTCCGGTCAATTTATTTACGCTCCGAATGTAGATCCCGATATTCCTTACGCACAAACTTCACCGGGGGGCGTGGAAGGCGAACATTGGAATGATACGGAAACGTTGCTATCTTACTTCGGCATGTTGGATTACAATTATCTCGAAAAATACTACCTGCAAGCAACCTTGCGTTCAGACGGTAGTTCCTTGTTCGGATCCGAAAGTGTTTGGGGTACGTTCTATTCGGTAGGAGTATCGTGGAATTTGCACAAAGAAAACTTCCTGAGAGATCTGTCGTATGTCAATCTGCTGAAATTACGTGCAAGTTACGGAGTGAATGGCAATAACAATATTGATGCTTATCTGGCTTATGGAACATATCGTAGTACTATTTACAATGGGACTACAGGTATGCGCCCATATACCCCTGCCAACCCTTATTTATCATGGGAAAAGAACGGAACCTGGAATGTGGGACTTGATTTTGCGTTGTTTGACAAATTAGACGGGAATATTGACGTCTATAACCGCAAGACCACCGATATGCTTTTGGATAAAAATGTACCGCAAACGACAGGATTTCCCACTAACTTCCTCAATATCGGTTCACTTCAAAACAAGGGGGTTGAAATTCAGTTGAATTACAACATTATTAATACCAACGACCTGAAATGGAGCGTAGGTGGAAATATTGCTTTCAACAAAACAAAAATTTTGAATCTTGGCGATAACGAGTTCATTGCTTATAGCGAAGACAATCGTTTGAGACATACCGTAGGTCAGTCGCTTTATACTTTCCACCTGCTTGATTATGCCGGTGTGGATCCTACCAATGGAGATGCCTTGTGGCGTGATAAAGATGGAAACCTAAGTAACGATTACACTAAAGCACGCTTTGATGATACTAAATCGCCCGAACCCAAATTTATCGGCGGATTTAATACGAGTTTATCCTGGCAAGGTTTTCAATTAGGTGCTTTCTTCGAATTTAAAGGAGGAAATTATGTTCTGTTGATAGAAAAACGGTATTTGGAATCGGATGGCAATCAAATGAACCAAAATCAAGTGAACACAGCGTTGAATTATTGGAAAAAACCGGGTGATACCGGTGTGAACCCCAAACCGATAGCAGGAAACGCTACCAACAGTAACAGTTTCACTACTACCCGTTTTCTGCAAAAAGGAGATTACTTGCGTATCAAAGATGTTACCTTGTCCTACTCTTTCCCCAAAAAGCAGTTGGATAAAGTCAAAATCGGCGGTCTTAAACTGTATGTAAGCGGACAAAATATTTTCACTTTCCACGATGTGGACTGGTGGGATCCTGAACGGGGCGTGGATGGTATCGGATATGGTATTTACCCGATGACCAAAGCATTCATAGGTGGACTTGAATTGTCATTTTAATTGAAAATTGAAAATTGAATAAATATATGAAAAAGATATTGTTATTAAGTTTTGTAGCGACAAGCTTGTTGCTCACAAGTTGCAGCGACTTCCTCACAGAGAATCCTATTATGCGACAAAGCACGGAACTTTCCCTCGCTAAATATGAAGGATTAAATAAGGCTACTGTTGGAGCGTATTCTCGATTGGTTTCCGTAAATTGGTATGGAGCTTCGTTTATATTAGATGCTGAAATGCGCAGCGGTAACGGATATCGGGATGTGGATAAAAACTCGGGACGTTATACCGTATCCTACGACTTAAACTATACAGCTGATGCTACACCGGCTTTGTGGGGTACTGCCTATTATGTTATATCGTATGCAAACAATGTAATAGATAATTTGGACGGTAAAGCAGGTAGTGGTGGAGTTACTCAGCAAGACATAGATAATCTCCACGCAGAGTGTCTCTTTTTGCGTGCTTTAGCGCACTTTGATTTGGTACGTACTTATGGAAAACAATATACGGTGGATAAAACTGCACTCGGAGTTCCTTATGTTTTCCATACCGATGCTGCCGGACAGCCGGCAAGAGATAACGTGGAAACAGTGTATGCTAACATTGTAAAAGATCTGACGGAAGCTGAATTAATTATTGCTGATAATTATTCCCGTGAAGAAGTTGCCGACGCTAAATCGGTGGTCAGCAAACTCGCAATCCAAGCGTTATTGTCGCGGGTGTATCTCTATATGGGTGAGTGGCAGAAAGCAGCCGATTATGCTACCACAGTTATAAAAAGTGGTAAATATACTTTATGGACAGCAGATAAATATGCTGCGGCATATAAAGAAGACATTCCCCAGGGCGGAGAAGTGATATTTGAAGTGTATGGGTTGAAATCGAACGAATTCGATGGATATTGGGATGCCATTACATGGGAAACGAGTGCTGACAAAGATGGGTATTCCGATTGCGCTACAAGCAAAGATCTTATTTCGCTTTATGCAGACGGTGATGTTAGAGGAACGATGTTTCTTAATAATCCGGAAATGGCCCCCGACACTTATTGGACAACCAAATATGCCGGAAAAGATAAAAGTCGTCCCGATGTAAGCAATACAATTGTATTGCGCCTGAGCGAAATGTATCTCAACCGCGCTGAAGCCCTTTCTCACGGAGCTAATATAGCGGGAGTTACTCCTATGGCTGATATAAACGCCATACGTGGAAATCGCGGAGCTGCTTTATACGATAATCCTGCAGCTGTAGATGTATTATTGGAACGCCGGTTGGAACTGGCTTGGGAAGGACATTTTTGGTATGACCTTGCCCGTACAAAAGGTAGTGTTACCCGCACGGACTATAGTGGTTCGGAAACAAACCGGAATGTACCTGCTGATAGCAAATATTGGGCATTGCCTATCAATACTCGAGAATTGGATGTAAACCCAAATCTGGTGCAAAATCCGGGATATTAATTATAGTTTATTAATTCGTAATAGAAACAAATATGAAAAAAATAGCAATCTATTTAAGCATTTTGGCGAGCGTAACTTTTAGTGCATGCGAGCTGAATGAATATCCCGAATTCAACGATGCGGATGCTTTTGTGGCATTCACATCTGAAAGAATTTCGGTAACGGAAGATGCCGGCGTTTTGAAAGTACCTGTACGTCTTACTTCGTTGGCAGCAAAAACATCGACAATTACTTTTGAGATAATTGAGGGTACTGCTGTATCGGATGCTCTACAGGATGATGAGGTAGAGGGTGCTGTACAGGGAAGAGACTTTGAACTTAATGGGGGATCTACCACACTTTCTTTCGATGGAGAGAACCCTGTTCAAGATATTAGCTTTAATATCATCTCTCACGAAGGTGAATTTACAGGCGATCGTATATTCGGAATTGGAATTACAAGTGGCGGCTCTGTAAATACAGGTAGTACGGATACCCTTTATGTAACAATCCTTGATCTTGACCATCCGTTGTCTTTCATTCTGGGTGAATTTAATGCAACTGCTACCAGTTATTTCAACGGTACACAAGCGTGGACAGTTACGCTGTCCAAAGATATTTCCGACACAAAGAAAGTGTGGATAACCAATTTGGTTGCAGGTGGTTCCAGTGCATCGACTCCTGTGTATGGTATTGTGAACGATGAAAAAACTGAAATTAAGATTCCTGTAGGACAGACTATTGCTACATCGCCTTCTTATCCTACGATTTTGTTGGAAGGTTATTATGGTCCTGATGGAGAAGTTGAAATTGCTGACGGAGAATCCATTACCGGTCTAATAGATCCAAATGGTACTATTCACATTCAAGATGAATTTGGTAGCCATGTCTATAATGCAAGTGGTACGTCTGCAGGTTGGTATAATATATTCCAAGCGGATGGCGTATTTACCAAAAAATAAATTTGATAAACAGTAATTTAATTTTAAGAAGATATGAAAAAATATTTAGCATATATTACGGTTTGCGCGGCAATATTTGCCGTCGGCTGTACTGATTTTGGAGAAGAAAATCAGCTGACTTTGCCGGATGCTCCGTTAGTGGCAATATCGAATGTTGTTGCCGAAGAGGCTGGCAACAGTATTACATTTACCGTAGCTCCGGCCGGAACTGCGGGGTACTATTCGTGGGTGGTGGTTGAATCCGAACTGACCGATTCGACTATCTCGGCAGACCGTGTGCTTAAACTGTTAGAAGCAGGTAAAGCGAATGGACTTATCAACTATGCCGATAAACAAAGTGCGACTATAACAGTAGAAAATCTGACTCCCTTCACGGTTTATCAGATTTACGCTGTGGCAGCAAGTCCCGATGGAGTGGTGAGCGCAGTACAAAATACGCACATTCGTACACTCGACGATGGAAGCAAACCCACTCCGGAAGCAGTAGCTGTGGCAGATACTACCGTTACGCTCACTTTCCATGAACCCTTGCGATTGGGAAGCGGTAAAGTTTTCGTTTCGTATTTTGCTAAAAATACCCTTTCGGGCGCTAACCCCTTGGTTGTAGCCCCGGGTTATGAAGATTATAATCCACAGAATATTGTAATTCAAGCATCTGCCCTGTCGATCAACGGAAACGCTTTGGTCATTAAACTTCCGGCTGCGCCTGCCGGCGCTTATGCCAGCATTACTTACGAAGCAGGTGCAGTAACCGACTTGCAAGGTAACTTGTCGAGTGCATTTACTGCAAAAGCCGACACGCTGGTAAACGGTGCGCCTGCACGTGGAATTACAGTGCATCTTGCCAACAAAACGTGGGCATTGCACAGCGAATTTGAAGAACTCAACCCCGATACAGTAGCTACTTTTGCTGAGTGGGAAGATTTGATAATTCCTGCTTATCCCGATGAGGGTATTGCTGTGGCTAAAAAAGTAGCAACCATCGTTCCAACTGTCATTTACCACGAACCCGGTAAAACTACTATAGTAGAGGTTACATCATGGGGTAGAGTGTCGGGTATTCCTGCCTTTCTGTTGCCGGAAGAACCTGCACGCGGAGCTACGGTTGATCTTGTTGTTCCGGCAGGCGCTTACGAAGATGTGTATGGCAATACAAGTAAAGCCCTGACCGTGGAAGGTAATTATCTTTACAGTTACGGATATACCTTGGCTGACATTGTAGGAACTTACGATATTGCTGTAACAAGTTACTGGGATGGCCCTTTAACAGAAGCGGGTATTGTAATAGAAAAAGCAGCGGATTCCGATACTTTATTGGTGAAGAATTTGTTGGATACGGGTACAGAAATAAAAGCTGTCTTTGATCCTGTTGCAGGGCTTCTTATTCTTGACGATGAGCAATTATTGTTAGCAGATGTTAATTTTGGAGCGTCAGGAACAGGTGATATTTACTTTGTAAATGCGGATGCTTCTGCACCGGTTGTATTCAAGGTACCGGTTGCAGGTACCATAACTTCACCGGCTCAAATGTGGGGCTATTATATCGACCCGCTTGGATGGTATGATGTATATACCGAATCGGTATGGACTCGTACTTCAACCGATACGTCTGCCGCACCTGCTTCCCTAAGGGCATCCAAAGTAATACAAACCAAAATACATACACTGAAAGATAGCCGTAAATTCAGCCTGTAATAATTGTTTGGCAATTGTTAAATAATTCAAGAGAGCATCCTGATAAAGGATGTTCTCTTGATTATTTTTTTAGAAAATATAAATTTAAGAATATGATACGGAAAATACTTTTTAGCTTAGTTATTTTGTTTGGCGCTACAGTAAGTATGGCGCAGGAGGTTACCACGATGTGGCCCTATATATATTCGGATTTCCAAAAGGGTACAGTATATTTCAAAGACCAACAGATACTGGAGGCGCCTGTAAACGTACACTTGCTCAAAAGCACTTTGCATTATTTGGACAAAGACCAGATAAGAGAAGCTGAAACATTGGATATTGTGCTTGTACAAATCGGATACAACAAGTACTATATGCGTAACAACCGGTTGATGCATGTACTGGCCGGTGACAGTATCGGCTTTGTGGCTGAACTTGTTACAGCCGATTTTAATAGACTCACGGAAAGCGGCGGCGCTTACGGCTCGTCTTCCAACGTGCAGGCGACCCGCAAACTTTCTTCTTTGGAAATTGGCGGCGTGAATATCACCAACCATGTAGAATTGAAAAGCAAGAAAGATGCAGGTTCATTGCTTCCGCTTACTAAAAAATATTTCATTGTAACAGAAGACCAAGTTTATCCTGCCAACAAGAAAGGATTTGAGTCGCAACTGCCGGATAACAAACGAGATGCTTTTAAAAAATTTATAAAACAAAATAAAATAAAATGGAATCATCCCGACTCGCTGATCGCATTGCTGGACTTTTTGAAAGACTGAAAATCTATCTGCTGCCGTTTTTCTTTCTGTTCGCTGCTTGTAGCGACGATATTTCACAACGCGAAGACTTGACAACTGAAACTGTCGGCGAAGTGTTAGAGCCGCAGTATGAACAAGGCTACGTCCGGGTTTTACTGTCGGAAGATCTCTCCGTCCAAATGGAAACGGCGACTCGAAGCGGTGTGCGACTGACCAAAGCCTTGGCGGCTGACGATGTCGTTTCGGAAGTGAAAATAAGATCCATGCGGCGGACCTTTCCGGATGCCGGACGGTTTGAAGCGCGTAGTCGCAAGGCAGGCTTGCATTTGTGGTATGATGTGGAATTTGATACCCAAATACCGGTTACCGAAGCCGGACATAGTTTATCGCGTGTCCAGGGAATCCGGAAAGTAGAATACCGGCCGGTAGTTGCCAAATATTGGGACGATGACGTGATAGAGTATGTCCATGAAATAGCTCACAGTATTGCTGAACCCAGCGCTACCATGCCTTTCAACGACCCGCAATTGCCTAACCAATGGCATTACCAAAACGATGGATCATTAGGTTCCAACTATCGCGCAGGCGCTGATGTCAATGTATTTGGAGCCTGGAATTACACTACGGGATCGCCTGATGTGGTTGTAGCGGTCATTGACGGTGGAATAGACTACACGCATGAAGATATTGCCGCCAATATGTGGATAAACACGAAAGAACAAAACGGTACTTCTTCGATAGATGACGACAATAACGGTTACAAAGATGATATTTACGGCTACAACTTTGTAGCAGACATTGGCAAATTAGTTCCACACGATCATGGTACGCATGTAGCCGGTACCATTGCAGCGGTCAATAATAACGGTAAAGGTGTTTGCGGCATTGCCGGCGGCAACGGGCAAAGCAACAGTGGCGTGCGCCTGATGTCGTGTCAGATTTTTGTAAATGATGATGACCCATACGCCGGTAACGGTGGGAACAGGGGTGCTACAGCTATTAAATACGCCGCCGACAACGGTGCGGTCATTTGCCAAAACAGTTGGGGCTATCCCACGCTTACCGAAACGCCCGGTTCCGATAAAGCGGCTATTGACTATTTTATTGAATATGCAGGTATGGATGAAAACGGCAGACAAACCGGCGCCATGCGTGGTGGAATGGTGATATTTGCCGCAGGCAATGAAAACAGAGCTGCGGCGGCGCCTGCAAATTACGAAAAAGTAGTGGCGGTTTCTTCCATTACGTCTAACTACCAAAGAGCATCTTACTCCAACTATGGCGAATGGGTTGACCTGGCTGCGCCGGGTAGTTCTATCCTTAGCACCGTGGTAAACGGATACGGCTATATGTCCGGTACTTCAATGGCGTGTCCGCACGTTTCGGGAGTTGCCGCTTTGACCTTGTCGTATTTTAAACGCAGCGGCTACAATGCCGATATGCTGCGGGCAAGATTGGAAAGCAGCGCTACAAACATCGACTCTTACAATTCGGGCTACCAAGGAAAACTCGGAGGATTGGTAAATGCCCTTGCCTCGCTTGCCGGCGCCAGCACAACGCCTCCCGGTAGCGTAGGAACCGTGACCGGCAGTGTTCGATCGAATATAGTGACACTCCAATGGACTGTACCTGCCGACCCCGATGATGGTAAAGCTTCGGGATTCAATGTATATTATCGTAAAACCTCGTTGACCGGACTCAATGTCAATAATCCACCGGCGGACGTAATGATCAATAGCTTTCCGACAGGAGATGCAAATGTAGGAGATGCGCTCGAGGCGGAAATTAAAGGCTTGGATTTTGAAACAACCTATTATTTTGTGGTAAACGCTTTTGATTTTTCGGGGAATTTTTCACCGCTTTCATCGCAAATAAACCAGACGACCTTACGGAATAATCCGCCTGTAATCAATGTCTTGGATAGTGCGAATGTCGTAATGAAAGCGCATCAGACAGTTGTTTTACATTTTTCCGGAAGTGATCCGGACGAACACGCAATAGAGTGGGGCTTGCAAGCGCCCATCAATGGAGTGGAGCTGGTTGATAGGAGCGATGGGCATGCACAACTTACCATTACAGGCGCTAAAAGCGATCCGGGAATCCATAACATCCAGCTCATTTTGAAAGACCAATATGGAGCAACTGCTATTCAAACCATTCATTTTGAAGTGCTTCAGAATCAAGCTCCGGTACTTGTCAATACGATAGCTAATTTGTACTTCGGCGCATTAAATCAAGAAAGTTCTTTTGAGGTTTCCGACTATTTCAACGATCCGGATAACGAATCGCTTAAATATAGTTTTAAAAATACGGTTCCAACGGTGGTGAATGTGAATGAGAACAAAGGGGAATTGTATTTTGTGTCGCTTGCTTACGGTTTGGCGCAAATAACCGTAACGGCAACGGATGCTATGGGCTTGTCTGTATCGCAGCAGTTTAGTGTTTTGGTAAGAGACGATCGTCAGGAGATAGATATTTATCCCAATCCGGTCAAAGATTTTGTGTGGTTGCGTACAGGGAAAGATGAACATTGTGCAGTTACGATTGTTAGCAATGCCGGCGTAAAAGTCTTTGAAAAGGAGATGGATATTACGCCTTTTACACCTGCAAAAATTGATTTATCGGCCTGTAGCGGTGGTGTTTACAACGTGAGTGTGAAATTTGCGGGAAATGAAATCAAAAAACAGATAATTAAATTATGAAACGATATTTTGCCATAATCATGCTGATTGGTATTGTTACACTCGCTCAGGGTCAGAGTGTCCCTTTTTTGAACTTTTTCTCAGATGCCCGTACCGCAGCCATGGGAAACGCGGGATTTGCTGTGGCATCGCCTTTTGCGGTAAACCGTAATACGGCGGCAATCCTGTTAAACGATGTTTATTCAACGGAAATAGGTGCATCTTATCTTTCGTGGCAGCCTCAAGTTACCAACAGTACGCTCATCAATGCAGCCGGCTATACCCCATACGGAAATGCAGGTTTTGCAGCCGGAATCCGTTATAATACCTTGGATGCTATCGAAACAACCGATGAACAAGGAAACGTGCTCGGATCTTTCTCTCCTTCGGAGTACGCCATGGAAGTTGGTTTTGGGTACAGAATTAACCCGACTATTGCTTTGGGTGCGTCCTTGCGTTACATTAGTTCCGACTTGGGCGGTGAAAAAAAAACTTCGGCTATGGCAGCCGACATCTCGGCGCTTTACAACAGTAAAAATTTAAGCGCAGGAGTGGGATTTTCTAATGTAGGTTCCAAGATAGATTACGGCAATTCCGAATACGCTTTGCCTGCCCGTATTCAGTCGGGTATTGCCTATCGTTTGCTTGATAAAGAAGAGCACAGCGTG
>JAISKT010000357.1 GCA_031261295.1 Candidatus Symbiothrix sp.
TATTTATTAAATTTATTTATGCGGTTGCCTTACCCTCTTTTATAAGTATAAATTTTTAAAAATAACAATATGAAAAAAACATTTTTTTTGATGCTGACACTCCTTTTTTTGGGTGCGGCCGGTGCGAAAGCACAAGTATTGATTGGCGCTGATGATAAACCTGATTCATCGGCGATATTGGAACTGCGCAGTAGTGACTCCGGGTTACTGCTTCCGCAGGTGAAATTGGACGGGGACGATGATACCACTTTGTTGACTGCTCCTGTAGAGGGCATGTTGGTGTGTAACCTGGAAGGCGATTTGCCGCACGGGGTCTATTATTGGAAAGATGCGAAATGGACATTGTATATCGGTTTTTGAAAATAAAATAAATGCAAATAATTATAAAGACAATGAAAAAAACAGTTTTTGGTTTAATTGCCCTGCTGTTGTTGACAACAGCAAGTATGAATGCGCAGGTTGCCATTGGCACAAGTGAGGCCAATCCGGTGACTTCGGCGGTGTTGGATTTGAATAGTGGTAGTAACGGTAAATTGGGTTTACTGCTGCCGCGGGTAGCGCTGACAGACGATAAGGATAAAACAACTATTCCCAATCCGGCCACGGGTTTGCTGGTGTATGCTACCGGCGCCAATGAGGGGCTGGAAGCCGGAGTCTATGCCTGGGACGGAACAAAATGGCAAGCCGGTGGCGGCAATGCACAATTCCCGGCAACCGGGGTTACGGTTTTTCCAACCGTTAAAACCTTTACGGGCGCCGGTCAGTACCAGCAATTGACGGCCACGGTATTGCCGCAATGGGCAACGAATCAGGAAGTCAGCTGGTCTTCCGAACCGACGAGTGTAGCTACGGTATCCTCAACCGGTGTGGTTACCGCTGCTTATACAGGCGCCGGCCTGGCTTCGGCTATCGTGACGGTGACAACAGCGGACGGCTCATATACGGCGACTTCCACTATATACGTAGGTGAAGTGATTGATGTAACCGGTGTAACGCTTAATCATTCCGGACATACCTTTACAGCGGTCAACCAGACCCTGCAATTGACACCGACTGTGGAACCGGTAAATGCAACGAATAGTTCTGTAAGCTACTTCTCCAGTAATCCGACTGTGGCTACGGTAGATCCGGTCACCGGTTTGGTGACGGCTAAAGGGGTGGGTACGGCCACGATTACAGTGACCACAGAAGATGGTTCCAAAACCGCTACTTGTGAGATTGCGGTCTATATTCCTGTTAGCAATGTACAGATCAGCCCGGCAATCGTTCCGGTACTTACGGCTGAAGGTGAAACCCAACAGTTGACGCCTGTATTTACGCCGACGAATGCGACCAATCAGAATGTGACCTGGGTTTCCAATTACCCGGAATTTGCTGCTGTGGATGAACATACCGGTTTGGTAACCGCCGTAAGCAGTGGCTCCGCTACCATTACAGTGACAACCGAAGATGGTGGAAAAACAGCCACACGCGCCGTTACGGTAACAATTCCGGTTTCCGGCGTAGAATTAAATAAAAACGAACTCACATTTATAGCTTTAAGTGCGACAGAAACGTTGGTTGCAACGGTGTTGCCCGCTACTGCCGCTAATAAAGCGGTGACCTGGTCCACCAGTGATGCGACTGTGGCGACTGTAGATGCAAGCACCGGCCTTATTACAGCTAAAAAGAGAGGAGAGGCTATCATCACCGTGACGACCACCGATGGCAATCACACGGCTACTTGTGATGTGACTGTTTCACCACCGGTTCCGGTTTCCAGTGTGTCATTAGATAAGACGGTGATTCCGTTTGACAATCTGGAGCAAACAGAAACGTTGGTTGCAACGATAAATCCGGAAAATGCAACGAATCAAAACAGGACATTTACTTCCAGTGATGTAACTGTAGCAACTGTAGATCCGGTCACAGGTGTGGTTACTGCTAAAAAAGTTGGGATTGCTACCATAACTGTAACGACAGAAAACGGAAACAGAAAAGCGACTTCTAAAATCTATGTAGCAAAGCCGGGTGATCCGCTTGTAGGGGCCAATGGTACGTATGATACGTACTGGTATCCAACATTACCTGCTGCCACGCTTTGGATGGTGAACAACTCCAAAGAGGGCACTGCTGATAAAACTAATGGTGTCAACAACTATTACTTGCAGACTTCGCAGAACAGTGCTTGCGTATCGCCGTGGGCAATTCCGACTAATGCTCAATGGAATAGCTTGAGAGACTACTTCAATACCACTTCTGCAATTACGGAAACGATAAGATGCATGTGGATCTGCGGCGATAACCTTGCCGGCGTGTGGGACGATACTACAAACCCCAGCGCTGTGGGAATCTACGCCGCGTGGCGAACCACGTCAGCCAATACGGGTGTGTCATGGTTTCCAGGTAATAATATGAACGCACCGTCTACAGGGTACCCCGCCGCCCGTGCCATGACAATACGGTGCATAAAAAATTAGGTTAATCTACGAATCTTGAATCGTAGAGCTTTAAACTGAATTTCTTCCCTCCTGAGGGGAAGAAATAGGGGAAGTATGTCTTTTACCAATGAAGGTCGCAAAACGCGGCCTTCATTTTTCCACAGGCTGGCGCCCATCGAATTGATTTTGACAAAGATAACTATTCAGGTACTGTAAATACTAATTTAGCGGAGAGGTGCCAACCGCGGAGCGGTTGCATTATTGTAGCACATTCGAGCACCGTACGGTAGGCTGGAACAATGATGATGCGGAGCCATAAATTTTAGCAGATATATTGATAATTAAAAGAAATACAACTAACTTTGCATCCTTGAAAAAAAATTAAATCAATTCATAATGAACATTACATTAAAAAACATTGATCCGGTAAACGCTACGCTAACGATTGCCATTGTGAAGGAAGACTATCAACCTCAGATAGAAAAAGCATTGAACGAAATCCGTAAAAACTCGGTGATTGACGGCTTCCGTAAAGGAAACGCTCCCAAATCCCGTATCCAGGCGATGTATGGAAAATCGGTGTTGGTCGATGAAGTCAATAAATTAGTTTCCGGAAAATTATACGATTATATCAAAGAGAACCAATTGAACGTCTTGGGTGAACCGCTGCCCGGCAAAGACGAGCAAAAACCCTTGGATTTCAACAAGCAGGAAGATTATGAGTTCGTATTTGATTTGGCTTTGGCGCCCGAAATGAATGTCCAACTGACCAAAGACGACAAGGTTCCTTATTATATAATTGCCGTGTCGGATGAGATGATTGAAAAACAAATCAACAGTTACAAAGCCAATTACGGAAATTACGACAACAATATCGAGTCGGTTGAGGACAAGGATATGGTGAAAGGGACAATTATCGAACTGAATGAAGACGGTACTCCCAAAGAAGGCGGTATTGCCGATGACAGCGCAGTATTGATGCCTTCTTTCATCAAAGAAGAAACGGAAAAAGCCAAATTCACCGGCGCGAAAGTGGGCGATACGATCGTTTTCAATCCCTACAAAGCGTATGACGGACATGAAACGGAATTGTCTTCTTTCTTGAAAATCAAAAAAGAGGAAGCCAAGGATCATCAGGGAAATTTCTCCCTCACGATCACCGAAATTACCCGCTACCACGAAGCCGAATTGAATCAAGAATTGTTTGACAAAATCTACGAACCGGGAACGGTTACTTCGGAAGAGGCTTTCAAAGAAAAGGTAAAGGAAAATATCGCGCAACAATTAGCGCCCGAAAGCGATTATAAGTTTATTGTCGATGCCAAACAACTTTTGGAAGACAAAGCCAAAGACATTCAATTTCCGGATGCCTTCCTCAAACGTTGGTTGGTGGAATCCGACCCGGAAAAACGGACGGAAGAATCGGTTGAAAAAGATTATCCCGCCATCTTGAATGATCTGAAGTTTCAATTGATTAAAGAAAACATTGTCAAAGAAAACGACATAAAAGTAGAAACGGAAGAGGTGCAACAGGCGGCTCTGAATGCCACCCGCGCCCAATTCGCCCAATACGGAATGAGCAACATTCCGGATGATTTGTTGCAAAACTATGCACAGGAGATGTTGAAAAAAGAAAAAACGCTTCGCCAGTTGGTGGACAAAGTAGCGGAAGATAAAATCATTGCCGTATTGAAAGAAAAGGTAACTTTGGAACCGAAAGAAGTGAGTGTAGAAGAATTTCAAAAATTATTCGAATAAACAATATGAACGACTTTAAGAACTATGCAGTAAAGCATTTGGGAATGAATGCGAATGCGCTTGACAAATATTCGGAGATTACGAACAGCAGTTACATTTCCCCGACCATTATCGAAGAACGGCAGTTGAATGTCGCTCAAATGGATGTTTTCTCCCGTTTGATGATGGACAGGATTATTTTCCTTGGAACACAGGTAGATGACTATACCGCCAATGTGATTCAGGCGCAGTTGTTATACCTGGATTCGGCCGATCCCGGCAAAGATATTTCCATTTATATCAACTCCCCGGGCGGATCGGTGTATGCCGGTTATGGTATTTACGACACGATGCAGTTCATTTCCAGCGAAGTAGCTACCATCTGTACGGGAATGGCCGCTTCCATGGCCGCCGTTTTGCTGGTAGCCGGGACCAAAGGAAAACGTTCCGCCTTGAAACATTCGCGCGTGATGATTCACCAACCGTTGGGAGGCGCCCAGGGCCAGGCTTCCGATATTGAAATCACCGCCCGTGAAATATTGAAAATCAAAAAGGAAATTTATACCATCATTGCCGACCATTCCGGACAGCCGTACGAACAGGTATTGAAAGACGGCGACCGCGATTTCTGGATGAATGCGGAAGAAGCATTGCAATACGGAATGATCGATAAAATACTAACAAAGAAATGAATGGCAAAATCTCCTAAACAATATTGTAATTTTTGCGGACGTCCCGACCATGAAGTCGGGATGTTGCTTACAGGTATGAATGGTCTTATTTGCGACGAATGCGCCAAACGCGCTTATGAAGTCGTAAAAGAATCGGCGCCCGGTAAAAAAAGCAAAACCAATTTTTCGCTTGCGCAACAGGAACTTCCCCGTCCGAAAGACATCAAAGCCTTTTTGGATCAATATGTTATCGGACAAGACGATGCCAAGCGTTATCTGTCTGTGGCTGTTTATAATCACTACAAACGATTGATGCAAAACAAATCCGATGATGATGTGGAAATTGAAAAATCCAATATTATCATGGTAGGGCCTACCGGAACGGGTAAAACGCTCTTGGCTAAGACGATCGCCCGTTTGTTGAAAGTCCCTTTCACCATTGTGGATGCAACGGTCTTAACCGAAGCCGGTTATGTAGGGGAAGACATCGAAAGCCTTTTGACACGCTTGCTTCAAGTAGCCGATTATAAGGTGGAAGACGCCGAAAGAGGCATTGTATTTATCGATGAAATAGACAAAATCGCCCGCAAAGGCGACAATCCCTCCATTACACGGGACGTGAGCGGAGAAGGCGTTCAACAGGGATTGCTGAAATTGTTGGAAGGCGCTGTTGTGAACGTGCCGCCGCAGGGAGGCCGGAAACATCCCGACCAAAAGATGATTCCGGTAGATACCAAAAATATCCTGTTTATTTGCGGAGGCGCTTTTGAAGGAATCGAAAAAAAGATTGCCCAACGACTCAATACACAAGTGGTGGGTTATACGGCGAGCGAAACCAATAAAAAGGTGGATCGTAACAACCTGTTGCAATACATTTCCCCGCAAGATTTGAAAGCATTCGGGCTGATTCCGGAAATTATCGGCCGGCTTCCGATACTGACCTATTTAAAACCCTTAGATCGTACGGCTTTGCGGAATATTTTGACGGAACCTAAAAATTCAATCATTAAGCAATACGTCAAAATGTTTGAGATGGATCATGTCCAACTCACTTTTGAGGATAAAGTACTGGACTACATTGTCGATAAAGCCATCGAATTTAAGCTGGGAGCCAGAGGATTACGATCTATTACAGAGGATATAATGATTGAAGCGATGTTTGAAATGCCTTCTTCTGAAGAGAAAGAATTACATGTCACCCTGGCCTACGCAAAAGAACGGATTGAGAACATAGAATATCAGTAGGGGCGCGATTAATCGCGCCTTTACGTTCGAAAAAGGAAAATAATAGGGCCAACAACAATTTTTTTGAAAAAAAGTTCTTAAATTATTTGCATTATTCCAATACAAAAATATACCTTTGTTATGATGAAGAATTTTACAATAAAGACATGGCAAAAAAAGGGTTTTTGACGGAGGCGCTGAAAAAACACTTTGGTTTTGATTCTTTCAAAGGGAATCAAGAAGCGGTTATTCAGAATATCCTGGATGGAAAAGATACCTTTGTTCTGATGCCTACAGGAGGGGGTAAATCTTTGTGTTATCAATTACCTTCGCTTCTGATGGAAGGTACCGCCATTGTCGTATCTCCTCTTATTGCCTTGATGAAAAATCAGGTGGATGCCATGCGCAACTTCAGCGAAGACAACGGAATCGCTCATTTTATCAATTCTACTTTAAATAAAGCAGCCATTGATCTGGTGAAAGGCGACATCAAACGGGGGAAAACCAAATTGCTGTATGTCGCTCCGGAATCGTTGACAAAAGAAGAAAACATCGAATTCCTTCGTCAGGTACCCGTTTCGTTCTATGCGATAGACGAGGCCCATTGCATTTCCGAATGGGGGCACGATTTCCGTCCCGAATACAGGCGGATTCGTCCTATAATCAACGAAATAGCCCGGCGTCCCTTGATAGCGCTTACGGCAACGGCTACACCCAAAGTGCAACATGATATCCAGAAAAACCTTGGAATGATGGATGCGGCCGTATTCAAATCGTCATTCAACCGGTCTAATTTGTATTATGAAGTACGGCAGAAAAACCAAAATATCGATAAGGAAATTGTAAAATATATTAAAGGAAATGAAGGAAAATCCGGTATTGTCTATTGCCTTTCCCGGAAGAAAGTCGAAGATTTTACGGAAATACTGAAAGCCAACGGGATAAACGCCTTGGCTTATCATGCAGGGATGGACTCGCAAACGCGCGGCGGAAATCAGGATAAATTCCTGATGGAAGAAGCGGAAGTGATCGTGGCCACCATCGCTTTTGGAATGGGTATCGACAAACCGGATGTGCGTTACGTCATCCATTACGATATACCCAAAAGTTTGGAGGGCTATTATCAGGAAACCGGACGCGCGGGGAGAGATGGAGGAGAAGGAAAATGTATTGTTTTTTACATCAACAAAGATTTACAAAAATTAGAAAAATTCATGCAAGGTAAACCCATTTCCGAACAGGAAATCGGGAAGCAACTATTGGAAGAAACAAAAGCCTACGCGGAATCTTCGGTGTGCCGGAGAAAAATACTGTTGCATTATTTTGGAGAAGAATATACTGAAGAAAACTGTGGAAATTGTGATAACTGTTTAAACCCTAAGAAACAAGTGGAAGCAAAAGAATTACTAATTTCGGTTTTGGAAACCGTTCAAACATTAAAAGATAAATTTAAGGCGGATCATATTATCAATATCTTGCAAGGGAAAAAAACATCGGGAATCATTTCTTATGAACATGACGACCTGGATGTTTTCGGAACCGGCAAAGATGAGGACGAACGGACCTGGAATACAGTGATCCGTCAGGCCATGATAGCCGGTTACTTAGATAAGGAAATTGAAAATTACGGTTTGCTTAAATTGACCCCGGCAGGAAAAGCTTATTTGAAGAATCCGGTCTCTTTTAAAATTACCAAAGACAATGATTTTGATGAAGAAGACGGAGTAGAGGAAACACCGGTTCGCGGCGGAGCCTCTTGTGCGGTTGACCCTGTTTTGTATTCCATCATGAAAGATTTAAGGAAAAAAATATCCAAACGGTTGGAAGTTCCACCGTATGTGATATTCCAGGATCCTTCCTTGGAAGCGATGGCGACTACGTATCCGGTTACCATCGAAGAATTGCAGAATATTCCGGGAGTCGGCGCCGGGAAAGCCAAACGCTATGGCGAAGAATTTATTCAATTGATCAAACGCCATGTAACCGAAAATGAGATTGAACGTCCGGAAGACCTGCGCGTTCGCACAGTAGCCAATAAATCCAAACTGAAGGTTTTCATCGTACAAAGTATCGACCGGAAAGTGGCATTGGATGATATTGCTTTGACGAAAGGACTTGAATTTAACGAATTGCTCGACGAAATCGAAGCCATCGTCTATTCCGGAACGAAAATCAATATTGATTATTTCCTGACCGAAATAATGGATGAAGATCATATCGAAGATATTTATTTATACTTCAAAGAATCGGAAACCGACGATTTGGAAGCGGCTATTGCAGAACTTGGCAGCAGCTATACGGAAGAAGAAATCCGGCTGGTTCGCATCAAGTTCCTTTCCGAAATGGCTAATTAAAGAATATTATGCAATGATATAAAAAATACTACATTATGGTACATACTGTTTATTTAGATGATACAACCATTAATGGCAGAAAATTATTAAAAGAACTACGCCGTTATAAAAAGGGTATTCAGTTTGAAAATTTCGCTACGGGTAGTGTTGTTCCGGAAGGATATATGACACCGGAAGAGTTTCGTACAAAAGCCAAAACGAGCCTGACCAAAATATTAAACGAACATGGTATTTATTAACAATATTTCAAACCGAAAAGATATTCTGTCTCTGTCCTAATTTTATCTACAATAATGTAATCGCTCCGCGATTGGTTGCGCTAAATTAGTATGTAGTGCATTTAATCGCGGAGCGATTGCATTATTGTAGTAGCACAGAATAATACCATCTGCCATCGACAACCGCGGAGCGGTTGCATAATAACATAATCAAATGAAAATCAATCCCGTAATGAAACCGCTCCGCGGTTTTGGATAAATGGGGATGACATTTTTTATGATTATCCGCATAATGCCCTAATTTGAAAAAAGAGAATGACTATCCGCAATAATACCCTAAATTTGTGTTCCCATTTGTCCTGCAAGGACAATACTTTATTAACCGTAGGTGTAGCGAAGCGCAACCTACGGAAAAGGAAACCGACCTCTCCTC